>DAIMIM010000286.1:0-4648 GCA_036722755.1 Caldimonas sp.
CGTCGGCGCCTTTGAGGGGCGTCGAGATCAGGGTGCCGCCGCGCAGGCTCTTGGCATTGGCGAGCGAGGAAACATTGACGTCGATCGGCTGGCCCGGCTGTGCGAACGGCGGCAGCTGCGCCGTGACCATCACCGTCGCCAGGTTCTTCAGCTGCATGTTGGTGCCGGCGGGAACCGTGACGCCCATCTGCTGCAGCATCGCCAGCAGGCTCTGGATCGCGAACGGTGCCGAGGTGGTCTGGTCGCCGGTGCCGTCGAGACCGACGACGAGGCCGTAGCCGACCAGCTGGTTGGTGCGAACGCCCTGGATCGAGGCGACTTCCTTGATGCGCGCTGCCTGGGCCGGCATCGGCCACCAGAGCGCGGCACTGGCGAGGACGGCCGCGAGGATCAGCGAAGCGCGGAGAAATCGGTCGGTCGGGGTCATCTCGAAAGCACCATGGTGTGCTTTCGATTCTTCAAGAACTTAAATGGGGAGAACGTTCAAAAAGAAGCGCGAAAGCCAGCCGATTCCCTGCGCATCGGCCTGGGCGCCGCGGCCGCGCTGCTCGATCCGCACGTTGGCGATCTGCGCCGAGGCGACGACGTTGCCCGACTGGATCATGCGCGGGTCGACCTGGCCGGAGAAGCGCAGCACGTCGACGTTCTGGTTCACGCCGATCTGCTTTTCGCCGGCGATGACGAGGCTGCCGTTGGCGAGCACGGCTGTCACGACGGCGGTGATGGTGCCGGAGAAGTCGTTGCTGTTGGCGACGGTGCCGGCGCCGGAAAACGAGTTGTCCGAGGTGCCGGCGACGCTGGCCCGGTTGAACGTGTTGGCGCTCAGAAAGGGCAGTGCGGTGATTCCTGCGGCCACCTTGCCGCTCTTGTCGATCGTGCTCGTGCTCTTCTGCGTTGCGGAGATCTTCTCGACGATCTGCACCGTGATCGAATCGCCGACCAGACGGGCGCGGTAGTCCTCGAAGAGCGGCCGGTACTGGGCCGACTGGAAGATCGAGCCGTTGTGGATCTCGGGCACCGGAATCGCCGGCGGTGCGACGTAGGTGGGCGTCGCGACATCCACCTTCGGTGTCTTGTAGAGCGTGTCGCAGCCAGCAAGGGAGAAGAGCAGCGACGCGGCCAGGGCCGCGCTGGCGAAGGGCATGCGGATCATTTGGCGGCTCAGAGTTGCGAGAGCTTCTCGAGCATCTGATCCGAGGTCTGGATCGCCTTCGAGTTGAGCTCGTAGGAGCGTTGCGTCTGGATCATCTGCACGAGCTCCTCGACGACGTTGACGTTCGAGGTCTCGACGAAACCCTGCTGCAGCGAGCCGAGGGCGTTCTGGCCCGGCGTGCCCGGCGTCGGCGAGCCCGACGCGGCTGTCTCGGCATAGAGGTTCTGGCCCTTCGGGTCGAGGCCGGCCGGGTTGACGAAGCCTGCCGTCAGGATCTGCCCGACGGTCTGTGGCAAGGCCTGCCCGGGCAGCACGACGGTGACCGTGCCGTCCTGGCCGATGCTCACGCTCTGCGCCGCTGCCGGGATCGTGATGCCCGGCTGGACCGTGTAGCCATTGTTGGTGACGAGCTGGCCGGTCGAGCTGGTCTGGAACGAGCCGTCGCGCGTATAGCCGGTGGTGCCGTCGGGCATCTGCACCTGGAAGAAGCCCCCGCCCCGGATCGCGAGGTCGAGCGTGTTGCTCGTCTGCTGCAGGTTGCCCTGGCTGAAGTTGCGCGAGGTCGCCACGGCGCGCGTGCCCAGACCGACCTGTAGGCCGGTCGGCAGCGTCGTCTGGTCGCTGCTGGCCGAGCCGGCCTGGCGCATGTTCTGGTACATCAGGTCCTCGAAGACCTGACGCTGGCTCTTGTAGCCGTTGGTCGCGACGTTGGCGAGGTTGTTCGAGATGGCGTCCAGCTGCATCTGCTGCGCTTCCATCCCCGTCTTCGAAATCCACAGTGATCGCATCATGGTGCGGCTCTCCGGTCAATGTCGGCATGGTGGCGCCTGGGCCAGCCGGCAAGCGCATGAAAAGCGGGGCAGATCCCCGTCTTCTTCCGGCCATGAGCACAGAGCCGGCTTGGCGTAGCCTCCGCCTTGCTTTACCCATCTGACCATCACAGGAGAACGCATGGCCGCCGTGAACTGGGATCTGCCTTCGACCGGACTTGTCAGTGACGCCTCCCCGTCGCTGCTGCTCGACAACGACAAAGGCCCTGCGTTGCAGGCCACGGCACGCGGCATCGCGCTCGATGCCGCTTCCAAGGACGCCGAAGCGCTGCGCGCGCGGACGGCGAAAACCGTGGCCGCCAACATCCGGTCCGACGAATCGATCGGCATGACGTCGTTCGGTCCCAAAGCGAGCGGCGTCGTCGGCGTCAACCAGGCAGCAACGATCGCGGTCGCCGGCGTCAACCTGGTCGATCCGAAAAAGCCGTTGGACAGCCTCGACGGCATCGGCGTCGCCGGCATCTCCGGCCGCGCCGCTGCCTATGGCGTCGTCGGCGCGACCTTCGGCATCCGCTCGACCGGCGTGCTGGGTATGGCGGAGAACGGCGGCGTCGGCGTGCGCGGTTCCGGCGCGCAGGGCGGCGTGCAAGGCTTCGCGAGCGAAGACCATGGCGTCGCTGGCGCAACCCAATCGGCAACGGCCTCGGGCGTGTTCGGCTACGCGCCCGGCGCGCAAGGCGCCGGGGTTTCCGGGCAGAGCGTGGCCGGCGCCGGCGTCGATGGCAGCTCGAGTGCCGGCCCCGGTGTGCACGGCGCCAGCGCGCAAGCGCGCGGTGTGGTCGGCGAATCGACCGGCGCCAACGCGGCGGGCGTGTTCGGTCAAAACGACCTGAGCAGCGGAGTCGGCGTCGACGGCTACAGCAAATCGGGAATGGCGATGCGCGCCGTCAGCAGCAGCGGCCTCGCGTTGCATGCCGAATCGTGGGGTGGCGGCGGCATCGACGTCTCGAACTTCAGCGGCAGTCAGCCGGCGCTGAAGGCCTATTCCTCCCAGGTCGCGGTCGACGCCGCGTCGCTCATCAGCACCGCGGTGCGCGGCTTCAGCGCCTATGCCGGCGTCAACGGCGGCTGCGCCGGCGCAGCGAAGGCGGGCGACCCAGAAGCAGGCTGCGGCGTCTACGGCAACTCCCTCGGCGCCGCGGGCGTTTGCGGTATCACGCTGGTCGGCACCGGCGTGCTCGGCATCGGCTTCGCGAAGCTCGGAGCCGTGGCCGGGCGCTTCGTCGGCGACGTGCACGTCGAGGGCACGATCTTCAAGTACGCCTCGCTCTTTTCGATCGACCATCCGCTCGACCCGAAGCGCAAGGTGCTCAACCACGCCTGCGTCGAAGCGCCGGAATACAAGACGTTCTACGACGGCATCGCGACGCTCGATCGGCGTGGCCACGCCGTCGTCAGGCTACCGACCTGGTTCGATGCGCTGAACCACGAGCTTCGCTATCAGCTCACCGCGGTCGGTGGCCCGGCACCGGAGCTGCACCTGGCGCGAGAAGCAGCGAAGGGGTCGTTCGAGATCGGCGGCGGCCAGCCGCGTCAGAAGGTGTGCTGGCAAGTGACCGGCGTGCGCCGCGACGCATGGGCGAAGGCCAATCCGATGCGCGTCGAGCAGTCGCGCGCATCGGCGCGCAGGGCCGCAATGCCGGTGTCGGTCAAGGACGTCGAGCGCGCCGCCGCCAAGGTCGAGAAGGCGATCAAGGCCGTGCGGGCCGATGACAAGGCACGACGCAAGGCGCAGCGCCAGTCGGTCGGGCCCGTGCCTGGAAGGAAGATCGCAAGCTCGAAGCCGATCGAGGACGCGCCGGCCGTCAAATCGACGAAGAGTCTGCTGCGCGAGGCACAGCGGCTTGCGGCGGCGACAGAACCGACGACCTGATTCGGGACCCGCTGGACAAGATCGGCGCGTCTGGGCGACAGCGCCGGGCGCCGAAGCGGCCTGGCTTCAGCTGACCGAGAGCAGTTGCTGGGCCGCCTTGTCGTTGCCTTCGGCGCTCGACAGCGACTTCATCTGCGCCTCGAACTGCCGGGCTGCGGCGATCATCTCCACCATCGTCGCGACGGCGCTGACGTTCGAGCCCTCGAGGGCGCCGCTCTGCAGTTGCGCCTTGGGGTCGGCGGCCAGGTCGCCGTCGTCGGCTCTGAAGAGACCGTCGATGCCGCGCGTGAGCGGCGCCTCCGGCGTGACGAGCTTGAGCTTGCCGACCGGGTTGCTGCGGCCATCGGCCGTGGTCGCGCTGACCGTGCCGTCGTTGCCGATGCTGACGACCGTGTCGGGCGGGATCTGGATCGGGCCGCCGTCGCCGAGCACGGTGAGGCCAGACGTCGTCGTCAGGTTGCCCTCGGACGTGATCGCGAGCGAGCCGCCGCGGGTGTAGGCCTCGGTGCCGTCGAGGCTTTGCACGGCGAGCCAGGCGTTGTCCTTCATCGCCACGTCGAGATTGCCGCCGGTCGCCGACACCGTTCCCGGTGTCGCGTCGTAGCCCGGCGTCGACTCGAGCGCGTAGACCCGTGTGCTCGCGCCGCTGCCTTGCACCGGTACGGCACGAAAGGCTGCCAGCTCGGCGCGAAAGCCGACCGTCGAGACGTTGGCGAGATTGTTCGAGAGCGTGTCCTGTCGCTGCATGGTCGCCTTCGCGCCAGCCATCGACAGATAGATCATCCGGTCCAT
>DAIMIM010000287.1:0-4634 GCA_036722755.1 Caldimonas sp.
GCCGCCAGGGTCGGCCAGAACATCAAGTTCGACACGCACGTCTTCGCCGGTGCCGGCATCGCCGTGCGCGGCTATCGCCACGACACGATGCTCGAGAGCTACGTCATCGAGGCGCATAAGCCGCACAGCCTGGAAAGCCTGGCCTTTCGCCACGTCGGCCGTACCGGCCTGACCTACGAGGAAGTGTGCGGCAAGGGCGCCAACCAGATTCCCTTCGCGCAGGTCGAGATCGGCCGCGCCGCCGAATACGCGTGCGAGGACAGCGACATGACGCTGCACGTGCACCAGGCCCTGCTGCCGCGCATCGAGGAAGAAGCCGGCCTGGCGCGGGTCTACGGCGAGATCGAGATGCCGACCTCGGCCGTCCTCGCCCGCGTCGAGCAGAACGGCGTGCTCATCGACTCGGCGTTGCTCGGGGTGCAAAGCCGCGAGCTGGCCGAGCGCATGGTCGCGCTCGAAGCCGAGGCCTATGCCATCGCCGGCCAGCCGTTCAATCTCGGCAGCCCGAAGCAGATCGGCGAGATCCTGTTCGGCAAGCTCGGCCTGCCGGTCGGCCGCAAGACCGCGAGCGGCGCGCCGTCGACCGACGAGGAAGTGCTTGCCGAGCTCGGCAAGGACTATCCGCTGCCGGCCAAGCTGCTCGAGCACCGGAGCCTGTCGAAGCTGAAGGGCACCTACACCGACAAGCTGCCGCTGATGGTGAACCCGGCGACCGGCCGCGTCCACACCAACTACGCGCAGGCTGTCGCGGTGACGGGGCGCTTGTCGAGCAACGACCCGAACCTGCAGAACATCCCGATCCGAACCGCCGAAGGCAGGCGCATCCGCGAGGCCTTCATCGCGCCGCCGGGATCGCGCATCCTCTCGGCCGACTACTCGCAGATCGAGCTGCGCATCATGGCCCACATTTCGGGCGACGCCGGCCTGCTCGCCGCCTTCGGCGAGGGCGTCGATGTGCACCGCGCCACCGCCTCCGAGGTCTTCGGCGTCACCGTTCCCGAGGTGTCGAGCGAGCAGCGCCGCTACGCCAAGGTCATCAACTTCGGCCTCATCTACGGCATGAGCGCGTTCGGCCTGGCCGCCAATCTCGGCATCGAACGCAGTGCCGCGACGGCCTACATCGATCGCTACTTCGCGCGCTATCCCGGCGTCAAGCGCTACATGGACGAGACCCGCGCCTCGGCGATCGACAAGGGCTACGTCGAGACGCTCTACGGCCGGCGCGTGCATCTTCCCGAGATCAGGAAGCCCGGGCCGCGGCGTGCCGCCTCGGAGCGCCAGGCGATCAACGCGCCGATGCAGGGAACGGCCGCCGACCTGATCAAGCTGGCCATGATCGCGGTGCAGGGCGAGCTCGACCGCGGCGCCAGGGCGACGCGGATGATCATGCAGGTCCACGACGAGCTCGTCTTCGAGGTGCCCGAGGCCGAGCTCGACTGGGCCCGCGAGGCAGTGCCGCGCATCATGGCCGGCGTCGCCTCGCTGGCGGTGCCGCTGGTCGCTGATGTCGGCGTGGGCGTGAACTGGGACGAGGCGCACTGACGAGACGCACCCCGGGCCGCGCGGGAAAGTCAGCGCCAGAGGGCGCCGTCAACTAGGGCAAGACCCGTTTCTTTCGACCCGCCGCGCCCTAAGGTGCGCAGATCGCGACACGGCCGGGGGGCACGTCATCGCTGCATCGCTCCTCGAGGTCGAGAACGTCACGGTCCGCTTCGGCGGCATCACCGCCCTCGACGGCATCTCGTTCGGCGTTGCCGCGGGCCACATCGTCGGCTTCATCGGCCCGAACGGCGCTGGCAAGACGACGATGTTCAATTGCCTGTCCCGGCTCTATCCGTTCAGCGAGGGCGCGATCCGCTTCGAGGGCCGGTCGTTGCTCGAGACGCCGCCGCACGGCATCGCCGCTCTCGGCATCGGCCGCACCTTCCAGAACCTGGCGCTGTTCAGGACGATGAGCGTGCGCCAGAACGTGATGCTGGGCGGCCACTGCAGAACGCACACCGGCTACGTCGCCAACGCCTTGCGGCTGCCGCGCGTGCGCGAGGAAGAAGCGCGCCTCGCCGCGCAGGCTGCCCGCCTGCTCGACCTGCTCGATCTCGCTGCGGTCGCCGATCTGCCCGTCACCGATCTGCCGTTCGGCACGCAGAAGCGCGTCGAGCTCGGGCGGGCCCTGGCCAGCGCGCCGAAGCTGCTGCTGCTCGACGAGCCCGCCGGCGGCCTCAACCACGAAGAGGTCGAGGCCCTGATGGAGCTGCTGCGCCGGATCCGCGGCGAGCTTGGCCTGACGCTGCTGCTCGTCGAGCACCACATGAACATGGTGATGCGGATCTCCGACCGCGTCGTCGCCCTCGATTTCGGCCGCAAGATCGCCGACGGCACGCCTGCCGAAGTGCAGAGCGACGACGATGTCATCCGCGCCTATCTCGGCACCCCAGCATGACCACGCCGCTGCTCGACGTGCGCGGCCTGTCGGCGCAATACGGCCCGACGCAGGTGCTGCACGGCATCGATTTCGGCATCGCCGCCGGCGGCATCACGACCATCCTCGGCGCCAACGGTGCTGGCAAGACGACGCTGCTGCGCGCCGTCTGCAAGATGATTCGAAGCGCCGGCGAAGTCCGGCTCGAGGGCCAGCGCATCGACGGCTGCACGACCGAAGCGATCGTGCGCCAAGGCGTCGCCCATGTGCCGGACGGCCGCGGCACGTTCATGAACCTGAGCGTCGAGGAGAACCTGCGGCTCGGCGCGCACACGCGGCGCGATCGCGCCGAGGTGGCCGGCGATTTCGAGCGCATGTATGCGCACTTCCCGCGCCTGAAGGAGCGGCGACGCCAGCAGGCCGGCACGCTGTCGGGCGGCGAGCAGCAGATGCTGGCCGTGTCGCGCGCGCTGATGCTCAGGCCGCGCCTGCTCCTCCTCGACGAGCCGTCCTTCGGCCTGGCGCCGCGGATCGTCCAGCACCTGTTCGAGATCCTGCGCGAGATCCACGTGCGCGAGCGCATCGGCATGCTGCTGGTCGAGCAGAACGCATCGCTGGCGCTGCAACTGGCCGATCACGCCTACCTGCTCGAGACGGGTCGGGTCGTGATGTCGGGGCCTGCCGAGACGATTCGCAGCGACGAAAAAGTCCGCCGTTCCTATCTCGGCTATTGACGCCACCGACCTCGACATGAACCTGTTGCTGCACCAGATCCTGGCCGGGCTCGCGACCGGCGGCATCTACGCCAGCGTGGCGCTGGCGCTGGTGATGATCTACCAGGCGACGCACCTCGTGAACTTTGCGCAGGGCGAGCTCGCCATGTTCTCGACCTACATCGCCTGGGCGCTGATCCAGGCCGGCGTGCCGTACTGGGGCGCGTTCGCCCTGACGGTGGTGTTCGCCTTCGTGCTCGGCGTCGTCATCGAGCGCGTCATCATCCGGCCGGTCGAAGACGCTCCGATCCTGGCCATCGTCATCGTCTTCATCGCCTTGCTCGTGATCTTCAACAGCCTGGCCGGCTGGATCTTCTCGTACACGATCAAGCCGTTCCCGAGCCCGTTCCCCGAGCAGCCGCTGTTCGGCAACTCCTACGTCTCGTCGCACGAGCTGGGCTCGACGGCGATCACCCTGATCGTGCTGTTCCTGCTGTTCGGGTTCTTCCGCTTCACTCCGCTCGGCCTGGCGATGCGCGCCGCGGCGCAGAACCCGGTCTCGAGCCGGCTCGTCGGCATCCGCGTCGGCTGGATGCTGGCGCTCGGCTGGGGCCTGGCCTCGGCGATCGGCGCGATCGCCGGAATGATGGTGGCGCCCACCGTCTTTCTCGAGCCGAACATGATGGGCGGAATCCTTCTCTACGCCTTCGCCGGCGCGTTGCTCGGCGGCATCGACAGTCCCGGCGGCGCGGTCGTCGGCGGCTTCGTCGTCGGCGTTCTCGAGAACGTCGTCGGTGCCTACGTCGGCACCGAGCTCAAGCTCACGGTCGCCCTGGTCGTCATCATCGGCGTGCTGGTCGTGCGTCCGGCGGGGATGTTCGGGCAAGTCCATGTCAGTCGAGTCTGAACGATGAGGCACAGCGATTTTCGGTTCGGGCCGACGACGCTGCCGAACGCGGGGATCGGGCGCGCAAAGCCGCGGGCGCATGGCCGTCTGCGCTTCACTGCGTCGGTCGTCGCTGCGCGCCGACTGCCCTGCGGTGCTCGGTGCCTGCGGGCTCGCGCAGAACTCGCCCTCGCATGGCCGGCATCCGCCTGCGGCGGCTGCCTATGCTCGGTGCTCAGACAGTCTGCGCTCGACGCCTCGCCTTGCGGCGAGTCGCAACCCGCAGTCACCTGCGCTCCTCGGCGCCGCAGAGGCGCGCAGCCGGCCATGCGCCCACGGCTTTGCGAGGACCAGCGTGATCCGCCAAGAGGCAAGCCGTCGCGTCAACTGCCGGTGTTCGAGCAAAGGCGCGGGCGGGCGGCGTGCGTAGCGCCTCTGCGCGCGCCGAGGAGCGCAGTGCAGCGAGGGGGAGTCCGCCGCTTTGCGGCGGACCGGCGAGAAGCCATGAGGTTGCGGCGCGTTCAGCGCCGCGACGGTGGCATCGCAGCCGCCCTCGCGGAACGAGCACCGCAGGGCAGTCGGCGCGCAGCGACGACCGCCGCAGTCGAAGCGAAGC
>DAIMIM010000288.1:0-4634 GCA_036722755.1 Caldimonas sp.
CCGGCCGTCGTACTTGCCGCCGTTCCTGACCGTGTCGTAGTGGCTCCCCGTGAGCAGCCGAAGGCCGCTCACGGGGGCCACTCCGTGGTGAATGTGGCCCGACCCCGCCCGCTCCCTCCCCTTCGCAGGGGAGGGCCTGTCTTGGCCCGCTTCGCTCTGGCTCTGGTACACGCCCACGACGTTGCCGACTGCATCGATCGACACCTCGTCGAAGCCGCACTCGCGCATCCAGCGCACCAGCTGTGCGGCGCAGGCGCGGTGCGCGTCGGTGAGGTAGGTGACGGTGAGCTGGCCGTTCTCGGCAAAGCCGGGATCGGAATGGGTCGCGAGCAGCTCGGCACAGTCCCACGCCTGCTGGCCGAGCGTCGGCATGTGGGCGAAACGCTCGTCGAGACGCAGCTCGGCGACGCGGTGGACCTGGCGCAAGGCTTCGGCGAATTCGAAGTCGGGGTGGTTGTCGAGACGCCGCGCGAACGTCTCGAGGATCTGGGCCTTCGAGAGGCCATCGCCGCGCGGCCCGCGCACGGCGAGCATGAACGGAAAGCCGAACTTTTCGCCATAGGCGGCGTTGAGACGTTGCAGCGTCGCGAACTCGGCGGCGGTGCAGTGCGTCAGGCCGGCCTTTGCTTGCTCGTGCGTCGACTCCGCCGTCATCGTCGCGGCGACCATGGCCTTGCCGGCGAGCTCGGGGTGCGCGCGCAGCAGCGCGAGCTGCCGCTCCTTGCTGGCGCCGGACACGGTCTCGACCAGCACGCGCTTGAGCTGCGCCAGGCTGGCGAACGGGCGCCGCGGCTCGGCCCACTCCGCCACCCATGGCGAATGCTCGTAGATGCCGCGCAGCAGGACGGCGAAGACCTCGGCCGAGGCGGCGTTGATCTCGTCGAGGCTGAGCGTGCGTGCCATGTGTCAGCTCTTGCCTGGCGTGACGGCGCCGGTGAACGGATGCGCGGCCTTCCAGTGCCGTGCGATGTCGATGCGCCGTGCCACCCAGACATGCTCGTGCGCGGCGACGTGATCCAGAAAGCGGCGCAGCGCGCCGATCCGGCCCGGCTTGCCGAGGACGCGGCAATGCATGCCGACCGACATCATCTTCGGCCGGTCGAGGCCTTGCGGATCGCCCTCGTCGTACAGCGCATCGAAGGCGTCGCGCAGGTAGGTGAAGAAATGCTCGCCGGTGTTGAAGCCCTGCGCCTGCACGAAGCGCATGTCGTTGGTGTCGAGCGAATAGGGCACGATCAGATGCGGACGTGACTGCGGATGCGTTGCGCCGCCGCCGGTCTCGACCTGCGTCCAGAACGGCAGGTCGTCGCCGTAGTAGTCGCTGTCGTAGTCGTAGCCGCCCTGCTCGACGACGAGCCGCCGCGTGTTCGGGCTGTCGCGGCCGGTGTACCAGCCGAGCGGCCATTGGCCGCCGGTGAGCTCCCTGATCAGGCGCGTGGCCTCGTCGACGTGACGGCGCTCGGTCGCTTCCGGCAGGTTCTGGTAGTGGACCCAGCGCAGGCCGTGGCTGGCGATCTCGTCGCCCCGGGCCATGAAGGCCTCGACGAGCTCTGGATAGCGCCGCAGCGCCATGCCGACGCCGAAGACGGTGAGCGGGAGCTTGCTGCGCTCGAACTCGCGCAGGATGCGCCAGACGCCGGCGCGCGAGCCGTACTCGTACATCGACTCCATCGTCATGTGCCGGCTCTCGTAGGCCTGCGCCGTGACCAGCTCCGAGAGGAAGGTCTCCGACGCCGCGTCGCCGTGCAGCACGTTGTTCTCGCCGCCCTCTTCGTAGTTGAGGACAAACTGCACGGCGATGCGCGCGCCGTTCGGCCAGCGCGCGTGCGGCACGTCGGCGCCGTAGCCCTTCAGGTCGCGAGGGTAGGGAGCCTCGGCCGCGTCGCTCATCAGGCGGCCTCCCGGCGCGGGCGCAGCGCCGAGGCGAGATCGGGGATGCGTGGGTCGAGATGCAGGTTGTGCTCGACGCTTTGCAGGTGCGCGTCCATCAGCTTCGCGGCGGCGCGCACGTCGCGGCGCTCGACCGCGTCGACGATGGCGACGTGCTCCTCGAACGAATGCTCGGCCGAGTGCGCCGACTGGTACATCAGCGCGATCAGCGACGAGCGCGACACCAGATCGCCGAGCAGGCCGGCGAGCACGGCATTGCCGAGCATGGTGGCGATGACGACATGAAAGTCGGCGAGCAGGCGGGTGCGCCCGGAGACGTCGGTGCGCCGGATCGCCGCCCGTTCGGCGTTCAGGTGCGAGCGCAGCTCGGCGACCTGCGCCTTGTCGAGCTCCGCCGCGGCGCGCTTGATCAGCGCCGTCTCGAGCATGCGGCGCACCTCGAAGACCTGGCGCGCTTCCTCGACGCCAGGCTCGGCGACGCGGGCGCCGCGCCCCGGCGCGAGGGTGACGAGCTTGTCGCGGCTCAACTGGTTGAGCGCCTGGCGCACCAGCGTGCGCGAGACGGCGAAGATGTCGGCGATCTTCTGCTCGGCCAGCTTGGTGCCCGGCATCAGGCGGCGCTCGACGATCGCGGTGACGATCGAATCGGCGATGCGCCGTGTCGTGTCGCCAGGCGCGGCATCGCCGCCACGTGGCCGCGGCGGCCGTGCCGGTCGCGTCGAGGGCGCCGCTGCGCGCCGGGCCGGCGCAGGGCGAATCACCTTCAATCGTGTGGCGGCGGTCGGCATCGGGCGGCTTGCGTTGCGCCGCAAAGTGTATACACTTTTACTTCGACCGCAAGCCTTCCGGGAGCCGCTGTCCGCATGGGAACACTGACGACGCACGTGCTCGACACCGCCAACGGCTGCCCGGCCGCCGGCATGCGCGTGGCGCTGCACCGGGTCGACGCGAGCGGCGCGGCGAGCGAAGTGAAGGCGATCGCCCTCAACGCCGACGGGCGCGCCGACGCGCCGCTGCTGGAGGGCGCGGCGCTCCTTCCCGGCCGCTACCGGCTGGTGTTCGGCGTCTCGGCCTATTTCGCCGCGCGCGGCGCGGTGCTGTCCGAGCCTCCGTTCCTGGGCGACGTGCCGATCGATTTCGGCATCGCCAGCGCGGCCGAGCATTACCACGTGCCGCTGCTGACCAGCCCCTGGGCCTACTCGACCTACCGAGGCAGCTAGCGGGGTCGGCCCCGATCTGTATACACAAATGGACGCGTACTGGCTCGACTGGGCGAACCTCCTGCTGCGCTGGGCGCACGTCATCACCGGCATCGCCTGGATCGGCGCCTCGTTCTATTTTGTCGGCCTCGACTCGAGCCTGACGACGCCGGCCGATCCGGCCGATCGCGCCAAGGGCATCGGCGGCGAGCTGTGGTCGGTGCACGGCGGCGGCTTCTATCACCAGCAGAAGTACCCGGTGTCGCCGGCGGTGCTGCCGGAGCAACTGCACTGGTCGATGTGGGAGAGCTATTCCACCTGGCTCACGGGCTTCGCGCTCTTCGCCGTGCTCTATCTCTTCAACGCCAACGCGTTCCTGATCGACAAGACGGTCTTCGACTGGTCGCCAGCTGCCGCCGTGGCGACGGCGCTCGCTTTCTTCGTCGCCTTCTGGCTGATCTACGACGGCATCTGCCGCGTCTTCGGCGAACGCAAGAACGGCGATCGGGTCGTCGGTGCGCTGGTGGTCGCGTTCCTCGTCTTCGCGTCGTGGCTGTCGTGTCACCTGTTCGCCGGCCGGGCCGCCTATCTCCTGGTCGGCGCGATGATGGCGACGACGATGAGCGCCAACGTGCTGATGGTCATCATCCCCGGCCAGCGCAAGGTGGTCGAGGCGCTGCGCGCCGGGCGTGCGGTCGACCCCATCCATGGTCGGCGCGGCAAGCAGCGCAGCGTGCACAACACCTACTTCACGTTGCCCGTCGTCTTCACGATGTTCAGCAACCACTATGGCTTCGTCTATGGCGCCGCCTACAACTGGATCGTGCTCGTCGTGCTCATGCTTGCCGGCGCGCTGATCCGCGTCTCGTTCGTGCTGCGCCACAAGGCGCTCGCCGAGGGTCGGTCGGTGCCGTGGCGCTGGGCGATCGCGGGCACGCTGGTGCTCGCCGCGACCATCGTCTTGCTGCGGCCGGCGCCGGCACCGGCAGCGGCGAAGACCGCGCCGCCACCGACCTTTGCGCAGGTGCAGTTGATCGTCGCCGCGCGCTGCCAGATGTGCCACAACGCCGCGTATTCGAACAAGGGCGTGCTGCTGGACACGCCCGAGCTGATCGCCGCGCACGCGCAGCCGATCTACCAGCAGGCGGTGGTCCAGAAGACGATGCCACTCAACAACGCGACCAAGATCACCGATGCCGAGCGGTCGCTGCTCGGCCGCTGGTTCGAAGCCGGCGCGCCGCGCTGATAACGAACTCGCACGCAAACGCATCAAGTCGAAGATCGGGCGAGGAATCGTTGCGGTCTTCGGGGGACTTGTCGGCAACGCTGACTTTCGAAGCTCATGTACGCGAGCGCTGCGACGGGTCGCTGTGTTGCGTTCATGTCCCCCGGGTCGGGCTGTCGCCCGCCCCTCCTCCTTTACTTCACTCCACACAGCGCCCCGCCGCAGCGCTCGTGGCAGCAGCGCAAGCACTCGGGCCTTCATCCCTTCGCAGGGGTGGTGCCTGCTGCCGAGGGTGTCGGGCGACCGGCGCAGTGAAGTCA
>DAIMIM010000289.1:0-4634 GCA_036722755.1 Caldimonas sp.
ATCCTGGGCCTCAACGAGCAGTTCGCCGCGGATCCCAACCCGGCCAAGGTCAACCTGGGCGTCGGCGTCTACAGCGACGAGGACGGCAGGTTGCCGCTCCTGAAGTGCGTCCGCGCCGCCGAGGAAATGATGATGGAGGCGCCCAGGGCGCGCGGCTACCTGCCGATCGACGGCCTCGCCGCCTACGACGCGGCGACGCAGGCGCTCGTCTTCGGTGCCGTCTGCGAAGCGCGCCGGGCCGGTCGCATCGCCACCGTACAGGCGGTCGGTGGCACCGGCGGCCTCAAGCTCGGCGCCGACCTGCTGGCGCGCATGAACCCGAAGGCGCGCGTCCTCATCAGCGATCCGAGCTGGGAGAACCATCGCGCCCTCTTCGAAGGCGCCGGCTTCGAGGTCGCCATCTATCCCTACTACGACGCCGCCCGTCACGACGTCGATTTCCCGGCCATGCTCGGCGCCCTTCGAAGCACGGCGCCGGGGCCGATCGTCGTCCTGCACGCCTGCTGCCACAACCCGACCGGCTGCGACCTGACGCCGGCGCAGTGGAAGGACGTGGTCGCTGTCCTGGTCGAGCGGCGGCTCGTTCCGTTTCTCGACATGGCCTACCAGGGCTTCGGCGAAGGCCTTGGCGAAGACCGCCTCGCCGTCGAGCTCTGCGTCGCCGCAGGTCTGGACTTCCTGGTCGCGACGAGCTTCTCGAAGAGCTTTTCGCTGTATGGCGAGCGTGTCGGTGCGCTCTCGGTGGTCTGTGCATCGGCCGATGAAGCGGCACGCGTCCTCAGCCAGCTCAAACGCGTGATCCGGACCAACTACTCGAACCCGCCGACGCACGGTGCAGCCGTCGTCGCACACGTGCTCTCGACCCCGCCGCTGCGCGCCATGTGGGAACAGGAGCTCGCGGGGATGCGCGAGCGGATCAGGCGAATGCGGCTGGAGCTGCAAAAGCGGCTCGTGACCGCGGGCGCCTCCATCGAAACCGACTTCATCACGCGCCAGCGGGGCATGTTCAGCTACTCTGGCCTCACGAAGCCGCAGATGCAGCGCCTGCGAAGCGAGTTCGGTATCTACGGCGTCGATTCCGGCCGCATCTGCGTCGCCGCGCTCAACGAAGCCAACCTCGATGCGGTGGTCGCCGCGATCGTCCGTGTCACCGAGAAAGTCACCGCATGATGCTTTACGAGTGGTATGAGGCGCAGCGCGCGCTTCTCAGCCCGTTTTCCGAGTTCGCCGGCGCTTCCTCCAAGCTCTACAACCACCCGCTGTCGCTGTTCGCGCACACGCCGATGGCCAACCGCGTGTCGGCCAGCCTCGGGCTGATGCACCGCCTGGCGAAGGATTACGAGAAGCCGGAATTCAACATCCGCTCGATCCAGATCGACGGCGTCGAAGTGGCCGTGCATGAGCAGGTTGCGATCGACAAGACGTTCTGCAGGCTGGTTCGCTTCAAGCGCTTCTCCGACGATCTGCCGACGCTGCAGCGCATGAAGACCCAGCCGACGGTGCTGGTTGTCGCGCCCCTGTCGGGCCACCACTCGACGCTGCTCCGCGAGACGGTCCGCGAGCTGCTGAAGGAGCACAAGGTCTTCATCACCGACTGGACCGACGCGCGCATGGTGCCCGAGGACAAGGGCCCGTTTCATCTGGCCGACTACGTCGCCTACGTGCAGGAGTTCATCCGCGCGATCGGGCCCGAGGTCAACGTCATCTCGGTCTGCCAGCCGACCGTTCCGGTGCTCGCCGCGATCTCGCTCATGGCCACGAACGGCGAGCCGACACCGCGCACGATGACGATGATGGGCGGCCCGATCGACGCGCGCAAGAGCCCGACCTCGGTCAACAACCTGGCGACGAACAAGAGCCTGTCCTGGTTCGAGAACAACGTGGTCCACCGGGTGCCTGTCAATTTCCCCGGCGCGGGGCGCGCGGTCTATCCGGGCTTCCTGCAGCACGCGGGATTCATCGCCATGAACCCCGACCGGCACCTGAAGTCGCACTACGACTACTTCCTGGATCTCGTGCGCGGCGACGGCGGCAGCGCCGACTTCCATCGCGACTTCTACGACGAATACAACGCCGTGCTCGACATGCCTGCCGAGTACTACCTCGACACGATCAAGACCGTGTTCCAGGACTTCGCGCTGGTCAGCGGCACCTGGAAGATCGGCGGCCAGCTGGTCCGCCCGCAGGACATCACGACGACCGCGCTGCTGACCATCGAAGGCGAGCTCGACGACATCTCCGGCGCCGGCCAGACCAAGGCCGCGCACGACCTGTGCGCCGGCGTGCCGGCCAAGCTGCACTTCCACTACGACGCCGTCGGCGCCGGCCACTACGGCATCTTCTCGGGCCGTCGCTGGCGCGAGAAGGTCTACCCGCAGGTGCGCGACTTCATCGCCACGCATCAGGGCGCGGCGGCGGCCAAGCCGAAGCGAACGTCGTCGCGCCTCGCCGGCACGTCCGATGCGCTTGCCGTGCGCAGCAGGAAAAAGAGCGGCGTCGCGGTGCAGCGCAAGCGCCACGCCTGACGCCGCGGCGATGGTCGACAACGCCGCGCTGGCCGAGGCGTTGCTCGACGCCCTGCCGCAGACGCAGTGCACGCGTTGCGGCTACCCGGATTGCCGTGGCTATGCCGAGGCGATCGCCGCCGGCGAGGCGGAGATCAATCGCTGCCCGCCCGGCGGCGCCGAAGGCATCGCCCGGCTGGCGACGATCACCCGACGCCCCGTCGTGCCGCTGGATGCGGAGCGCGGGGTCGAGGCGCCGCGCTTGGTCGCAATCGTCGACGAGGCCTGGTGCATCGGTTGCGCGCTGTGCCTCGCCGCCTGCCCGGTCGATGCGATCGTCGGCGCCAACAAGCGCATGCACACCGTCGTCGCGTCGCTCTGCACCGGCTGCGAGCTGTGCGTGCCGGTCTGCCCGGTCGACTGCATCGCCCTGGCGCAGGCGAGCGCCGGCAGGACCGGCTGGCAGGCGTGGAGCGGCGAACAGGCGGAGCTCGCACGCGGGCGCTACGCCGCGCGCCGGCAGCGGCTCGCGCTCGATCCGCCCGCTCGCTGATCATCCAGCGCGCGACCAGGCACAGCAAGGGATCAAGGAGGACCGCGCCGTGGATGACGCATCGATCGTCCCGTTTTTCGCGACGCTGCGCGCCGCCAACCCGGAGCCGTCGAGCGAGCTCGAGTACGCGAGCGTCTTCGAGCTGCTGGCGGCCGTGCTGCTCTCGGCACAGGCCACCGACCGCGGCGTCAACAAGGCGACGCGCCGTCTCTTCGCGATCGCGCCGACGCCGGCGAAGATGCTTGCGCTCGGCCTTCCAGCGCTCGAGGACGCGATCAGGACGATCGGACTGTTCCGCACCAAGGCTCGCAATCTCCACGCCACCTGCCGCATCCTCGTCGAGGAGCACGGCGGCTTGGTGCCGCGCACGCGCGAGGCGCTCGAGGCGCTGCCCGGTGTCGGCCGCAAGACCGCCAACGTCGTGCTCAACAACGCCTTCGGCGATTCGACGCTGGCCGTCGACACCCACGTTTTTCGCGTCGCCAACCGCACCGGCCTGGCGCTCGGACGCACGCCGTTCGAAGTCGAGACCGGATTGCTCGAGCGCGTGCCAGAAGAATTCCTGGCGAATGCGCACCACTGGCTGATCCTGCACGGACGCTACGTATGCCTGGCGCGCCGGCCGCTTTGCGAACAATGCGCGGTGGCGCGCTGGTGCGATTCGGCGCCGGCCTTCCTTGCCGGCACGGCAGCAGCGCGAGCCTAGCGCGCCGGGAGTCGGTGGCGCTCCTGGCGCACCTGGTCGAGCGCACGGCACATCGCCGCGGCGCCGTCGGCGATGCGCGGACCCTGTCGGCTGATCGTGTCGCCGTTCAAGGTGTACATCCACCGCCCCTGCGTGGCTGCCAGCGATGGGTAGCGGCGCCAAGTCGCGAAGCTGGCACTGTCGACATTGCGTCGAAGTGTCTCCGTGCCGCCGTGCTCGTCGGCCGAGAAGATCGCCTCCGGGTCCGCCGCGAGAACGGCCTCGGTCGACACCTGCGGGACCAACGGCGCCAGACCGGCGAAGACATTGCGGCCGCCGCAGAGCTCGATCACGTCGTTGACGATCTGGTCGCGGTTGATCGTCATGAGCGGGCTCGACCAGACCTGGTAGAACACCCGTACCGGCGCGGCCATGGCGAAGCGCCGCCGCAGGTCGGCAAGCCTCGCACGCAGGACGTTCGCCGCCTCGAGCGCGCCGGCCTCGTGGCCGAGCAGCAAGCCGATGCGCTCGATGGCGCGGGGCACGTCGTCGAGCCGCCTTGGCTCGAGCCGGAACACGTGCAGCCCCGCGGCTTCGATCTGGTCGATCTCGCGCGTCGTGTTGCCGCTGCGCCAGACGACGACGAGATCGGGCTTCAAGGCAAGCAGGCGCTCGATGTCGAGCCGCGACGCGTCGCCGATCCTCGGAATCGCGCGCGCTGCCGCCGGATAGTCGCTGAGCACGGTGGTCGCGACGATGGCGCCGCCCGCTCCGGCGGCGAAGACGAGCTCGGTCAGGCTCGGCGCCAGCGTGACGATCCTTGTCGCGGGGCGATCCAGCCTCAGCGTGTGGCCGGCGTCGTCGACAGCGACGATCGCGGCATCGCATGGCA
>DAIMIM010000290.1:0-4629 GCA_036722755.1 Caldimonas sp.
CAGGCCGAGGAAGTCGAACTTGACCAGGCCGATCGCCTCGACGTCGTCCTTGTCGTACTGGCTCACCGCGCTTTCGCTGCCCGGCTGCATGTAGAGCGGCCCGAAGTCGGTGATGCGGCCCGGCGCGATCAGCACACCGCCCGCATGCATGCCGACGTTGCGCACGATGCCCTCGACGCGCTCGGCCAGCGCCAGCAGCTCGGCGACCTCGACTTCGTTCTTCTCACGCTGCTCGATCTCCGGCGCTTCGCGGCGCGCGTAGATGACGCTGCCGTCGGGCTTGTCGGGCGGCCTTCGCAAGGTCACCGTCTTTCCGGGCGGCGCCGGCACGAGCTTGGCCACCGAATCGACATAGCCGTAGCTCATGCCGAGAACGCGGCCGATGTCGCGCAGCGCCGCCTTGGCCGCCATCGTGCCGAAGGTGGCGATCTGGCTCACCGCGTCACGGCCGTACTTCTGCTTGACGTAGTCGATGACGCGGTCGCGATTGGCCTGGCAGAAATCGATGTCGAAGTCCGGCATCGAGACGCGTTCGGGATTGAGGAAGCGTTCGAACAGCAGGTGGTACTGCAGCGGATCGAGCCCGGTGATGTTGAGCGAATAGGCGACCAGCGAGCCGGCACCCGAGCCGCGCCCCGGGCCGACCGGGCAGCCGTTGGCGCGGGCCCAGCTGATGAAGTCGGCGACGATCAGGAAGTAGCCGGGAAAGCCCATCGACAGGATCGTCTCGATCTCGAAGTCGAGCCGCTCGACGTAGCGCGGCCGTTCGCGCTCGCGCTGCGCCGGGTCGGGATAGAGCCGGTCCAGCCGGACCTTCAATCCTTCGTGCGACGCGATCCGGAAGTACTCGGCCATCGGCACGTGCCGGCCGTCCACGGCCGGTGTCTCGAAATCGGGCAACTGCGGCTTGCCGAGAACCAGCTCGAGACTGCAGCGGCGGGCGATGGCGACGCTATTGGCGAGCGCGCTCGGCAGGTCGGCGAAGAGCCGTTCCATCTCGGCCTGCGACTTGAAATATTGCTCGCGGCTGAAGCGGCGCACGCGCTTCGGATTGGCGAGCATGTCGCCCTCCGCGACGCAGACGCGCGCGTCGTGCGCTTCATGGTCATCGGGGCCCAGAAACTGCACGCCGTGCGTGGCGACGAGCGGCAACCGCAGCGATGCGGCGAGCTCGACGGCGGCGCGCAGGTGCGCCTCGTTTCCCGGCAGACCGTTGCGCTGCACCTCGAGATAGAAACGATTGCCGAACCAGCCGTGAAAACGCTCCGCCAGCGCCCGAGCGCGCACAGTGTCGCCGGCAATGAGCGCCTGGCCGAGCGAGCCGGCTTCGGCGCCGGAAAGAACGATCAGGCCGGCCTGGCACTCTGCGAGCCACTGCCATTTGATGCAGGCATGGCCGCGTTGCGCGTTCTCGACCCAGCCCCGCGACAGCAAGGTGCTGAGATTGAGATAGCCCGCGTGGTTCTGCGCGAGCACGATGATGCGGCTCGGCCCCTTCTCGCTTCCCTCGGGCTCGAGACTGAGCTCCGCACCGATGATCGGCTTGACGCCGACACGCCGCGCCGCACTGTAGAACTTGACGGCGCCGAACAGGTTGCTGAGATCGGTGATGGCCAGCGCGCCCTGGCCGTCGGCTGCGGCTGCGGCGACCGCATCGTCGACGCGCAGCGTGCCGTCGACGACCGAATATTCGGTGTGCACACGCAGATGAACGAAAGCCATGCCACGCATTCTAGAGAGGGGTGGTCCGAACTCCCGACCGATCGGGCACACCGTCTGCCACGGCGGCGCGTCGCCAGCGCGCCTGCCGTCGCCCCCGCCGGCCCGGGCGTCGGGCGGCGTCTTCCGCTACCCTTGCCGCCTTGTGGTGGAACAGAGGAGACTTCCATGCCCACAGCGACTCCGAAAGCGAGCGCCACAGCTCGCAAGGCGATCGGCAGCGACCACTATGCCGCCGTGCGCCAGGCGAGCCTGAAGCTGGCCGCGCCGCTGTCCACCGAAGACTGCCAAGTCCAGTCGATGGCCGATGCGAGCCCGACGAAATGGCATCTCGCACACGTCACCTGGTTCTTCGAGACCTTCGTGCTGGAACGCTTCGAGCCGTCGTTTCGTCCGTTCGACGCGGCCTTTCGCGCCCTCTTCAACAGCTACTACCAGGGCCTCGGCGAGCCCTACCCGCGGGCCCGGCGCGGCCTCGTGACGCGGCCGACGCTCGACGACGTGAAGCGCTATCGCGCCGATGTCGACGAGCGCATGCAGGCGCTTGTCGCATCGCGCCGCGGCGACGCCGAGATCGAGACGCTGATCGAGCTCGGACTGCAGCACGAGCAGCAGCACCAGGAGCTGATCCTCACCGACATCAAGCACGCGCTCGGCTGCAATCCCCTGTCGGCCGCGTACGCGAGACGCTGGCCGATGGCCGCGGTGCAGCCGCAGCCGATCCGCTGGTTCGGCTACCACGGGGGGCTGGTCGAGCTCGGACACGACGCCGCCACCGACGGCGCGTTCTGCTTCGACAACGAGACTCCGCGCCACCGTGCCTACACGGCACCGTTCGAGCTCGCGTCGCGGCCTGCGACCAATGGCGACTTTCTCGCCTTCATCGAGGACGGCGGCTACACCCGCGCGGAGCTCTGGCTGTCGATGGGCTGGGACTGGGTGCGTGCTGGCAACCGTGCGGCGCCCTTCTACTGGACCCGCGACGGCGGTCGCTGGCTCTGCCACACGTTGCAAGGCCGGGTCGAGATCGACCTGCACACACCCGTCTGTCACCTCAGCTATTTCGAGGCCGACGCCTACGCACGCTGGTCCGACGCGCGCCTGCCGACCGAGCTCGAATGGGAGCTCGCCGCCCGCGCGCTGCGTGTACCGATGGCCGGCGCGAACTTCGCCGATCGTGGCGCGCTGCATCCGCTGCCGCAGACCGCGACGCTCATCGACGAGCCGGTGCAGATGTTCGGCGACGTCTGGGAGTGGACGCAGTCCGCCTATCTGCCCTATCCGCGCTACCGGCCGCTGCCGGGAGCGGTCGGCGAATACAACGGCAAGTTCATGTGCAACCAGTTCGTCCTGCGCGGCGGCTCATGCGCAACGCCGGCGGGCCACGTGCGGGCGAGCTACCGCAACTTCTTTCCTGCCGATGCGCAGTGGCAATTCAGCGGGCTGCGGCTGGCCAGAGACGTCTGAGGTCGCAACGCCGCGCCGGGGCCGCGGCTCAGGCGAGATCGAAGACGAGCACCTCGGCGCTCTTGCCACGGCCGATGCGGAGCTCGGGCTCGTGCTGCAGGCCGACGGCGTCGCCCGCGACGAGCTGCTCTCCGTTGACCTCGACGCTGCCGCGCACGACCTGAAGCCAGGTCCTGCGCGACGGGTCGAGCGGCAGCTCGGCGTGCTCGTCGGCATCGAAGAGCCCCGCAGAGATCGAGGCGTCGGCATGCAGGGTGAGCGAGCCATCGCGGCCGTCGGGCGACGCGACCAGACGCAAGCGGCCGCGCTTGTCGGCCGCGTCGAAATGCTTTTGCTCGTAGCTCGGCTCGATGCCCTGGACGTTGGGCTCGATCCAGATCTGCAGGAAGTGCGTCGTCGCATCGGCCGCGTGGTTGAACTCGCTGTGCCTCACGCCGCGCCCGGCGCTCATGCGCTGCACGTCGCCGGGCCGGATGATGCCGCCAACAGCGGAGCCATCGGCGCCGGTTCCCATGCTGTCCTTGTGCGCCAGCTCCCCTTCGAGAACGTAGCTGACGATCTCCATGTCGCGATGGCCGTGCGTGCCAAAGCCGCCGCCCGCGGCGATGCGGTCTTCGTTGATGACGCGCAGGTTGCCGAAGCCCATGTGCTTCGGATCGTGGTAGTCGGCGAACGAAAAGCTGTGCGCGCTTTTCAGCCAACCATGGTCGGCGAAGCCTCGGTCGGACGATTTGCGAAGGGTGATCATGTCGAGCGTCTCCTGTCTGACTGGAATGTAGGGACGACGCGGGTCCGGGAAGCGGCGCTCGCTTGATGGTGTCATTCAAATAAGATGAACGCTCTTTCGAGGTGCTCCTCATGACCAAACCGCGCAGCGCCCTCACGCCGGACGCCCTGACGATGATGGACGTCATCGCCCAGACCGGCAGCTTCGCGGCCGCCGCGCGCCAGCTCGGCAAGGTTCCTTCCGCGCTCACCTACAGCGTGCGCCAGCTCGAGGATGCGCTGGACGTGTTGCTCTTCGATCGCCGCTCGCGCCAGGCCAAGCTCACCGCGGCCGGCCAGGAGCTGCTCGACGAGGGCCGCCGTCTGCTCGAGCAGATCGATGCCGTCGCCAACCGCGTCAAGCGGGTCGCGACCGGCTGGGAGACGCAGCTCAGCATCGCCGTCGATGACGTGATCTCGCGCACGACGATGCTCGAGCTGTGCGAGGCGTTCTACGCCGCGACGGCGCCGGCCGCGCGCGCCCCCAGGGCGGGGCGCAACCCGGCCGACGCGACGCCGCCGGCGACGCGGCTGCGCTTTCGCACCGAGGTGCTCGCCGGCACATGGGAAGCGCTCGTCACCGGCCAGGCCGACCTGGCAATCGGCGTCGGCTCGAGCCGCGAGCCGGTGAGTGGCGTGACGCTGAAGGACCTCGGGCCGTTGCCCTTCGTCTTCGCC
>DAIMIM010000291.1:0-4623 GCA_036722755.1 Caldimonas sp.
AGAGGGAATCGAAAGATGCGGCATAGGGAGGCGCCGCCGCGAGGCCCGACCCGGGAGCCAAGCCCCGACGGCGGCCGCAGCGCGATCTCAATAGCTTACGCTGCGTGGGGGCCGTTGCCTGACAGCGGACCGTGGTGACCTCCCGGAATCGGCCACTCACGGTCGTTGGCTACCGGCCGCTCTGGGGCAAACCGATCGATCAAGCATTGCCCCTAGCAGGCGGAGCGACTCGGCGGCCAACAAATGGCAACGTCATCGCTTAAGTGCCGACTTCCAATCCCGGAACACATCGATATCCAATCCATCCGGGTAGAACAGATAGCCTGGCTGATGTCCGGCCTGATCTGTCACACCGTATTGCCAGATGATCGCCTTCGTCTGTCGATCGATGACCAGCACACGGTGCCTGCGGTCGTCGTTCAGAATAACGTCGCCATTGGGCAACTCGAGCGCCAGCGACGGATGATCCAGCATACCCTCGCCGCTGGCTACGAAGTATTCCCAGCTGAGCTTGTGCGTGTGCGGGTCGAAAATCACCACGCGGCCTGGCTTGGCATAGTCCGCGACGATCACTTGCCCATCGCGCGTCGGGTAGGCATCAGACGGGTAGCTGACGTGCGGCGCCTGTGCCGTCCAGACCAGCTTGCCGTCGCGCGTGACGCGCGATATCCACGAGCCCCTGATTTCGGTGATCATCACATCACCGTTGTCCAGCGGGGTAGAGCCGTTGGGCAGATCCAGGAATCGCGGCGGATCGTGGCGGCACTGGCCCTGCTGGCCCCACTGTGTCAGTACCTTGGCGGTCTTCGGATCGATGAAGACGATGCGGCAGTTACGGATATCGGCGGTGAGCACCGTGCCGTCGGCCAGCAAGTGTGCATCGTCCGGGTAGTTGAAGAGACCTGGGGCCGAACCCCGTGTATCAGGGATCCCGTACGACCATTCGATCTGCCGTGTTGCGTAGTCGATGATGTGGATGTCGTAGTTGTCCTCTTCATTGACCATCAGCTTCTTGCCGTCGGGCGAGAAGAACACGTCGTCGTTGCCCCGGTAGATTTTCAGGTTCGGCGACGGAAACTCCCAGATCACCTGCTTGTCCGGCGCGATTTCGATCAGACGGTTGTTGCGGCGGTCGGCGATGACGATTGGATAGGGCAGCGGCTTGCCCCACGAAGGCACCGGCTTCTCGCGGCTTCCGCTCACCGGAGGAATGGCCGGCAGCGCGACACCGCTCGACACCATTCCGGCCCCGGTCATCTCCTCGGTGACTTGCACTGGCACACCGGCCTGTCGAGGTGCCTTCGTACCCGCAGCTGAATCGGCTGCACTGGCGGACCCGTGCAGCATGACAAGCGCGATGACGATGGTCAAACGCTCGCACAACGGCAAGGCCAGCATCGGATTCCCTTCAAGCATTGGTCCAACCAGGGTCGACCCGCGCGCGGGTCATGCCAAGCGCGCACGATGCGCCAACGAGGCACACACCCGTTTGACATGCCTCAAGCAGCGACGAATTGCATGAGCGGCACACGACAGGTTCGGTGCGGCTTTGGAGACGACAGTGGCCAGCTGCTGACGCAGTGGGTCGCGTTGATCGAAGCTCGACCGCACAGCCTGCCCGGCTTTGCCGAGGCGCTCGCGGCAGAAGACGATCGAGGCCTTACTCGCCAGCGCCTGAATGATCTCGCGCCAGGCCGCCCCAAGAAGGGCGAAATCCCTCGATGGTGAGAGTGTAGCCCGCGCTCCTAGAATGCCTCGGCTGTTGGTGCCGACGAAAGGTGAGCCAGCGAGGCAGGTCATGCGGCCTTCTTCAGCTCGTCAACGCGAGGTTGTTTGGCTGGGGCCGTCCAAAGGCAGCATTGACGATCTCAGCTATGGACAACAGTCCAGGGTCAAGGTCCGCGGTCATCCAGGTCCCGACGGCAGCTTTCGGGAATCGAGATTGATCCATTTAGTGCCCGCTACGGGTCGGCCAGTGACAGCCAGGTGCGCGAACTGGCCGCCCGACAGCTGACAGCCAAGTTGGGTGACCAGACAGCTGCCGTTCATGGCTGCCAGCGCCCGGCCACAACCGGTCGTCCGGGCAGCCAGAGAATCGCCTCGCCAGCGACCGGTTTTTGGGTTCAGCGGACATCGCTTGACGTCCGAGCGCCGGGACGAAAACTCCAGACCGGTCGTTCAAGACCTTGGGATGCTGACCGGCGGCAAAGGCTCATCGAACGTCCGCCTGTCATAACGTCGAAGGGGCGCTGCCCCGGGCCACGATCAACCCTTGTTGCCGTCTCGCCGCGGCGTCCAGAAGCCGGTGCACGTCAGCTATCCGCGCCTGAGATTCCGCGACCTTGAACGAAGCGAATACGGCGAGCGCTGCCGCTAATGCTGCAAGCAAGGACGCAGCGAACGTCGCCCAGGCGGCCCAAGCCTCAGCCGACAGGCATGTTCGCGGCGGGAAGGATAGAAACCATTCGACCGGTGGCATTTGCAAAGTTCTCCGAACCTGCGTGCCGGCCCTAGGTCGCGCGGCAGCTCAGGGCTTCTGCCGAATGCATACGCTCACCCTGCCGTGCCATTTGTTTTCGGCGCCAGAGCCGCAAGCTCGTCTCGAACCTTTCGGTCAAGGTCGATGCCGAACGCCAGGCACGCCGAGGCGACGAAATCAACTAGCTCTTGGAACGCATCAAGACTGATGACCCCGGTAACGTCGAATGTCGAAAGCCGTCGAAGGATGCCGCCTTTGTAGTTGTAGTCCTTAACCTCAGTGAAGCGGTGCTTCCAATCTGAATGGGCAACGGCTTCGCTACGGGTCGTGATGACCAGCTCGTGCAGCGACGCCAGGTCCGGCCGGTTGTCGAACATTCCGAGTTTGTCCGGCCTCAACTTCAAGTCCGCTGCCGACTCCGAGTGTGACCGAACAAACGGGCGGCTGTAAGCGACCACAGCCGCGACCAAGATCGCCTCGCAATGGTTGTAGTACTCCGACGTACCTCGGGCCTCTTGGAGGCGTCGGAGGTCTTGCGCAGCCGCCAAATAGCGCTTCACGTCGAGCATGTCCTGATGCCCAAGCGAAAGGCGATTCGCTGTTAGTTTGTCGGCTTCCAATAGCGAGATTATCGATCGACGCACCGCATCGCAGAGCAGCGAGTCTTCCCGCGACGGTTCCGCTTACGGCGGCCCTTGCTCCGTCGTGTAGCGACGAGCAACCCCCGTGCCGCCCGACGCCACAGAAAGCGGTCGGTCAGGGGTGTCCGCTTCTGGCCGACTGTGTGAGTTCGCAGCTGCGCCAGTGAGCTGTCGTTCGCGTCGGGAGCCTGACATGCCAAAGGCTGCTGTCTGCGAGGTCGGCGAACTGACGCTCCCGGCCAGAAGCGGACGCCGACGAGTGACAGCTCTGGAGCCGTTAGCCGATCGTCGCCCGGGCATGCGCGAGTAAGCTCACGAGGACTCCGGTTTTTGAGACGCTTTTTCGGGCCGCAGATGGACACGCACGGCCACCGAGACTACAAGGAACATCCATGCCCCGTCTTCTCGCGACGCTCGTTCTGGCCTTCACGCTCTTGAACGGCCACGCTCAATCGCTCGATGCAGAGACTCGCGCTCGCGTGTTGCAACGCACGATCGCGCAGATCCGGGACGGCTATGTCGATCCTTCGGCGGCCAACAAGATCGAGGCCGCATTGCGAGACGGCCACGCGGCGCTCGACGAGCCCATGGACAGCGAGGAATTTGCGAAGCGACTGACGACGCTGATGCAGTCAGTGGTTCCCGATCGCCATCTACAAGTCGAGTACAGCGCTGAGGCGCTGCCGCAAGAGGCCGTACCCACGGCCAGCGAACTTGCGCTTCGCCGCCTACACGACGAGCAAGCCAACTACGGCGTCGAACGCGTGGAGCGACTTCCCGGCAACATCGGCTATGTCGATTTACGCCGGTTCGCAAAGACCGATTGGGCTGCGGAGACACTGGCTGCGACCATGACTGTCGTTGCGCACGCCGACGGGCTGATCATCGATCTGAGGCACAACAGCGGTGGCTATCCAGCGACCGCCACCCTAGTAGAGAGTTACCTGTTCGACAAGCGAACCCACGTGGTCGACGTGCTTTGGAGAGACGGCCAGCGTACCGAGCAGTTCTGGACCCAAGACAGCGTACCGGGTTTGCGCTACGGCGGCACGAAGCCGGTCTGGATTCTCACGTCAAAGGACACCTTCAGTGGCGCGGAGCAGTTCGCCTACGACCTGAAAAACCTGAAGCGCGCGACACTTGTGGGCGAGACAACCGGCGGCGGCGCCAACCCGGGCAAGTTCGTGCCCCTTGATGATCACTTCGGTCTTTCGGTTCCAACGGGCCGCGCTATGAGTCCGATCACGCACAGCAACTGGGAGGGTGTGGGCGTCGAGCCCGACATCCGGGTCCCGGCAGAGAATGCTCTTCAGACGGCGCACCGGCTTGCACTGACGAGCCTAATCTCCGCAGCGCCAGAGGGTGCGAGTCGGCAATCACTGCAAGACTTACTGAAAACCCTGAAGTAACGCGCAGCTTGGCTGCTGCGCCGGTGCGGCGGCTCTCGGCCCAGGCCGTGTGACAACGCAAGTTGAATGAGCATTGCCCGGCACGTGGACGTGA
>DAIMIM010000292.1:0-4615 GCA_036722755.1 Caldimonas sp.
ACGCGCGACAAGGCGCCCGGTTCGTTTTCGAGAAGCACCGCGATGATGTGCTTCACAGGTCTTCCGATCCGAGCAGCATTTCGCTGATGCCCTGCCCGGCCTTGACCATCGGCCAGACGTTTTCGGTGGGATCGGTCTGCACGTCGAGAAAGACGGTCCGGTCCTTGAGGCGAATCGCTTCGCGCAGCGCCGGCTCGACCTCGGAGGGCTTGTCGATCCGGATGCCGACATGCCCGTAGGCTTCGGCGAGCTTCACGAAATCGGGCAACGCATCCATGTAGCTGTGCGAGTAGCGGCCGCCGTAGTCGATCTGCTGCCACTGCCGCACCATGCCGAGGTAGCGGTTGTTGAGCGAGACGATCTTCACGGGCGTCTTGTATTGCTGGCAGGTCGAGAGCTCCTGGATGCACATCTGGATCGAGCCTTCGCCGGTGATGCAGAAGACATCCGCCTCGGGCCTGGCGAGCTTGATGCCCATCGCATAGGGCAAGCCGACGCCCATCGTGCCGAGGCCGCCGGAATTGATCCAGCGCCGCGGCTCCTCGAAGCGGTAGTACTGCGCGGCCCACATCTGGTGCTGGCCGACGTCGGATGTGATGTACGTGTCGCGGCCCTTGGTGAGCTGCCAGAGCGTGTCGACGACATGCTGCGGCTTGATCACGGTGTCGCTCGCGGCGAACGCCAGGCAGTCGCGCTTCCTCCACTCGTTGATCTGCGACCACCAGGCCGAAAGCGCCTTCACGTCGGGCCGGGCAGCGGCTTCGCGGATCTGCACCGCGAGCTCCTGCAGGACGTCCTTCACGTCGCCGACGATCGGCACGTCGACGCGCACCCGCTTCGAGATCGACGACGGATCGATGTCGATGTGGATGATCTTGCGTTCGACCGACGCGAAGTGCTTCGGGTTGCCGATGACACGATCGTCGAAGCGCGCGCCGACAGCGAGCAGGACGTCGCAATGCTGCATCGTCATGTTCGCTTCGTAGGTGCCGTGCATGCCGAGCATGCCGAGAAACTTCGGATCGCTGGCCGGGAACGCGCCCAGGCCCATCAGCGTGTTGGTGCATGGAACGCCGAGCAGATCGACGAGCGCCCGCAACTCCGCCGAGGCATTGCCGAGGACGACGCCGCCGCCGGTGTAGATGTACGGCCGTTTCGCGCCGAGCAGGAGCTGCACGGCCTTGCGGATCTGCCCGCCGTGGCCCTTCCTGACCGGGTTGTAGGAGCGCATCTCGATGGTCGCGGGGTAGTGGAACGGCGCCGTGGCCATCGAGACGTCCTTCGGCACGTCGACCACCACCGGCCCGGGCCGCCCGGTGCGGGCGATGTGAAACGCCTTTTTCATCGTCAGCGCCAGGTCACGCACGTCCTTGACGAGGAAGTTGTGCTTGACGATCGGCCGCGTGATGCCGACCGTGTCGCACTCCTGGAATGCGTCGAGGCCGATCGCCGGCGTCGGCACCTGGCCAGTCACGATCACCATCGGGATCGAGTCCATGTAGGCGGTCGCGATACCGGTCACGGCGTTGGTGACGCCGGGGCCCGAGGTGACCAGGGCGACGCCGACTTCGCCGGTCGCCCTCGCATAGCCGTCGGCGGCGTGAACCGCCGCCTGCTCGTGGCGCACAAGAACATGCTCGATCGTCGTCTGCTTGAACAGCGCGTCGTAGATGTAGAGGACGGCGCCGCCGGGATAGCCCCAGAGATAGCGGACGTTTTCTGCCTGGAGGCAGCGGATCAGGATTTCGGAGCCGTTCGGCTCGGGGTTGGGCGCGGTGCGAGGCGCGGCGGCGGGCGCGCGCTGCATGTCGGGCGCTGACGTTTCCATGTCTGGCTGACCTTTGTGAATTTCTCTGACGAAAAACCATCGGTGCACCTGGCCTCGCCCTCATGAGGCGGGTGCGGTGCCTGAGCCGATCGCGTGGCGCCGTCCAGGTCGGGCGGTGCTCGCGATCGAAACTGTCGTGCAACCACGGATTATCACCTCCGGCGGCGAAGCGTCCGCGACCCGATGAGATAATCACGTCCCTCCCGAGATGCAGCCGTAGGCCCATCCTCCTTGGCGACCGACAAAGAACTTTCCGACTTTCTGAAGAGCGTCGAAAAGCGCGCCTGGAAGCGCGCCGCATACGCCGTCCGGGACGAAGATGCCGCACTCGATATCGTGCAGGACGCGATGATCCGTCTCTCGGAAAAGTACGCCGATCGCCCGGCCGCGGAGTTGCCGCTGCTGTTTCAGCGCATCGTCTCGAACGCCACCATGGACTGGTTCCGGCGTCAGAAGGTCCGCAACCAGGTCGTGCGTAATTTCTCGGAGTTCGAGTCTGCCGGCAGCGACGGCGATTTCGACATCCTCGAAACTCTGGAAGCCCTGGGCAGCCCGCTGGAATCCGAGAGCGCCGCCGACTCGGTGTCACGGGTGCAGATCTTGCAAGTTATCGATGACGAAGTCGCGCAGCTGCCCGGACGTCAACGCGAGGCATTTCTCCTGCGTTACTGGGAGGAACTCGATGTCGCCGAGACTGCCGCCTCGATGGGGTGCTCCGAAGGGAGCGTAAAGACGCACTGCTCACGGGCGGTGCATGCGTTGGCAAAGGCTCTCAAGGCGAGGGGAATTTCACAATGAGCACGCACGACAACTCGTACCGCGCCAGCGCCCCTGAGGCGCTCGAAGCGCGTTTTGCCCGCAGCATCGCCGCGCGCCTGAGCGAGCGCGCCGACACGGTCGCGCCGGAAATCGGCGAGCGCCTGCGCTTTGCCCGCGAGAATGCACTCGAGGTGGCGCGCCGAGCCCGTGCCGGAGTTGCGGCGCAAGGCGTCGGCGTCACGGCGCAGGGCGCAGCCCTGCTCGGCTTCAGCCACTCGCGCTGGTGGCTGCGTGCCGCCTCCGCACTGCCCCTGGCAGCGCTGGTCGCCGGACTGGTGCTGATCCAGCAATGGCAAACAGGAGCGCAGATCTCCGTCGCGGCCGAAGTCGACGCCGCGTTGCTCGGCGACGACCTGCCGATCAACGCGTACCGCGATCCGGGCTTCGTCGAATACCTGAAAGCTCCTCCGTCCGAATGAGGCGGCTTCGCGCATGCGTTGTCGCGGCGACGGCGCTGGCGGCGATGGGCGGCGTGCTCGCACAGTCGGTCGTGCCGCCCGCACCGCACGCCTCGCCGGCATCGTCCACCGGCACACGGTCGCGCGCCGCCGCCTCGACCGGCAGCGAACAAGGCGTGCGCTGGCAAAACCTCACAGCGACGCAGCGGAGCGCTCTCGCCCCGCTCGAGCGCGAATGGCCGACGATCGACTCGGGGCGCAAGCAGAAATGGATCACCATCGCCGGGCGCTTCCACACGCTGCCGGCCCCCGAGCAATTGCGCATCTCCCAACGGATGACGGAATGGGCCCGTCTCACGCCTGCCGAGCGCGGTGAGGTGAGGCTGCGCTACCAGGAGGCGCGGCAAATCCCCGCGCCCGACCGGTCGGCGCGCTGGGAGGCCTATCAAAAGCTGCCTGCGGGTGAGAAGCAGCAATTCGCGGCCCGCGCGGCGGCATCGTCCGCGGCCGCGGCATCGGCCAGCGCGAAAACGTCGAGCGCGTCGCGCGAAGCGACGCAGGCCAAGGCCAACGTCGTGCCCAATCCTGCGCTGGCGCAACCGCCGCGCGCTGTCTCGCCCACCGTCCTGCAGGCTTCGCGTGGAGCGACCACGCGTCTCATCACCCGCCCGCTCACGCCGCCCGCGCATCAGCAGACTGGCATGCCGAAGATCGCCGCCACGCCCGAGTTCGTGAATCGCTCGACCTTGTTGCCCCGGCGCGGCCCGCAAGCCGCAGCCGTCGTGCCGGTCAATGGCCCGCTGTTCGGCTCTGCGCCGGCGCCGGCGCCGGTGATCGTTCGACAGGTCCCGCGTCCTGCGCCGCCGGCCGTCGCACCGGCGTCGTCGATCCCGCCTCGATGACGACATCGGGCGCGGCGTTCGCCGCGTCGGGCGAGGTGACGGGGCGAACGCCATCGCTCGCTCGTCGCATGGCGTGCTTCGTCTACGAATCGATGCTGCTGTTCGGCATCGGCCTGATCCCCGGCGTCGTCGGCGCCATCTTCGTCGCCCAGACCGGACAACAGCATCCGCTGCAGGGCGAGACGACGCTGCAACTCTTCGCGCTGGTGCTCTACGGCATCTACTTCGTCTGGCTCTGGTCGGCGCGCGGCCAGACGCTGGCGATGCAGACCTGGCACATCGGCCTCGTCACCACATCGGGCGACAGGCTGACGCAGTCACGCGCCCTGGCGCGCTACGCCCTCGCCTGCGTCGTGTGGTTCGCGCCCGCGACCTTGATCGCCGCCCTGCTGCACCTGGCGCCGTGGCCGAGCCTCGGGCTGGTCGGCGCCGGGATCATCATCTACGCGCTATTCGCGCTGCTCGAGCCCGAGCGCCAGTTCTGGCACGACCGGCTGTGCGGTACCCGCCTGGTCGACACCCGCGCGGAAAGCGGCGCCGGTCAGCTCAGATCGCGTCGTCGTTGACTTCGCCGGTGCGGATGCGCACGACGCTTTCGATCGCGGTCACGAAAATCTTGCCGTCGCCGATCTTGCCGGTCTTGGCGGCCTTGACGATGGCTTCGATGC
>DAIMIM010000293.1:0-4609 GCA_036722755.1 Caldimonas sp.
TGACGCGCAGCATCCTGCTGCAGATCATCCTCGAGGAAGAGACCGGCGGCGTGCCGATCTTCTCGACCTCGACGCTGTCGCAGATCATCCGTTTCTACGGCAATGCGATGCAGGGAATGATGGGCTCGTATCTCGAGAAGAACCTGCAGACCTTCACCGAGATCCAGGCGCGCGTCGCCGAGCAATCGAAGGGGCTCGTCGACCCGAAGCTGCAGTCGCCGGAGCTGTGGGCGCAGTTCCTGAGCGGCCAGGCGCCGGTGGTGCAGGGCCTCATGGGCAGCTACCTCGAGCAGTCGCGCAATGTGTTCCTGCAGATGCAGGAACAGATGGCCAAGCAGGCCGGGACAGTCTTTCCCGGCATGCCCGGTTTCGTTCCGCCCAAGCGCTGAACGCCGCGGCGGCGGCATGGCCGAAGGGCGCGGCCATGGGCCGATCGGCACTTCGGCGAAAATCCGCCGATGGCACCCGACACCCTGACCGCCGAACCCGTTGCCATCCGGGCCGCTCCACGCATCGGCTTCGTCTCGCTCGGCTGCCCCAAGGCGCTGACCGATTCGGAGCTGATCCTCACCCGTCTGAGCGCCGAGGGCTACGCGACCTCGAAGACCTTCGCCGGCGCCGATCTCGTCATCGTCAACACCTGCGGCTTCATCGACGACGCGGTGAAGGAAAGCCTCGACACGATCGGCGAGGCGCTCGCCGAGAACGGCAAGGTCATCGTCACCGGCTGCCTGGGCGCGAAGGGCGGAAAGGACGGCGGCGAGGGCAGCGGCAATCTGGTCCGGCAGATGCATCCGAGCGTGCTTGCCGTCACCGGGCCGCACGCCACCGACGAGGTCATGGACGCGGTGCATCGGCACGTACCGAAGCCGCACGACCCGTTCGTCGATCTCGTTCCCGCGCCTCGCGCCTCGATCGGCATCAAGCTGACGCCCAGGCACTACGCCTACCTGAAGATCAGCGAGGGCTGCAACCACCGCTGCACCTTCTGCATCATTCCGAGCCTGCGCGGCGATCTGGTGTCGCGGCCGATCGGCGACGTGCTGTCGGAAGCGGCGGCGCTGTTCGAATCGGGCGTCAAGGAGCTGCTCATCATCAGCCAGGACACGAGCGCCTACGGCGTCGATGTCCGCTATCGCACCGGCTTCTGGAACGGCCGCCCGGTCAAGACACAGCTGCTCGAGCTGTGCGAGCGGCTGGCCGAGATCGCCCGGCCGTTCGGCGCCTGGGTGCGGCTGCACTACGTCTATCCCTATCCGCACGTCGACGCGGTGCTGCCGCTGATGGCGACCGGCGCGATCCTTCCGTACCTCGACGTGCCATTCCAGCATTCGCATCCCGACGTGCTGCGCCGGATGAAGCGGCCGGCCAGCGGCGAGAAGAATCTCGAGCGCCTCCTGCGCTGGCGCGAGATCTGCCCGGAGCTGGTGGTGCGCAGCACCTTCATCGCCGGCTTTCCCGGTGAGACCGAGGCCGAGTTCCAGGACCTGCTCGATTTCATCCGCGAGGCGCGCATCGATCGCGCCGGCTGCTTCGCCTATTCAGCGGTCGAGGGCGCCGTCGCCAACGACATCGCGGCGATGGTTCCCGCCGAGGTGCGCGAGGAGCGCAAGGCCCGTTTCATGGCCGTCGCCGAGGAAGTCTCGGCCGCCAAGCTGCGAGGACGCGTCGGCTCGACGATGCAGGTGCTCGTCGATTCGGCGCCGTCGCTGGGCAGGAAAGGCGGCATCGGTCGCAGCTATGCCGATGCACCGGAGATCGACGGACGCGTTCGCCTGCTGCCGCCGGAGAAGGCGTCGAAGACACTCAAGACCGGCGAGTTCACGCGTGCCAGGATCATCGCCGCCGACGGGCACGATCTCGTCGGCGTGCCCATCTGATGCGCCGCGGTACCAAGTGATTCACACGTCATGAGAAAGCCCCCCTCCAGCACGTCGCTCATCGCCCACGCCTACCGGCCGCCGACAGGCTTCGGGTCGATCCAGCCGGCGGTGCACAAGGCCTCGACCGTCGTCTTCGCCGACGTCGCGGCGATGCGCGCTCGCACGTGGAAGGACAAGACCGGCTACACCTACGGACTGCACGGCACGCCCACGACCTTCATGCTCGAGGCGCGCATCGCCACGCTCGAGGGCGGCACCGAGACCTTGCTGGTGCCGAGCGGCCTGGCCGCGATCACGCTGGTCGACGCGGCGCTCCTGCGCACCGGCGACGAGGTCCTGATTCCCGACAATGCCTATGGTCCTGGCAAGGAGCTGGCCAGGCACGAGCTCGCTCGCTGGGGCATCACCCATCGCTTCTACGATCCGATGGATCCGGCGTCGCTGGCAGCGGCGCTGACGCCGGCGACGCGGCTCGTCTGGATCGAGGCGCCGGGCTCGGTGACGATGGAATTCCCGGACATCGTGGCGCTCGTGCGCATCGCCCACGGGCAACCCGACGTGCTCGCCGTGCTCGACAACACCTGGGGCGCGGGCCTCGCCTTCGATCCGTTCTCGCTCGGCAGCGACGGCGGTTCGAGCGCCGTCGACGTGTCGATCCAGGCGCTCACGAAATACCCCTCGGGCGGCGGCGACGTGCTGATGGGCTCGGTGACGACGCGCGCGCCGCAGTTGCACCAGCGGCTCAAGGCGACGCACATGCGCATGGGCTGGGGCGTCGGCGGCAACGACGTGGAGATGGTATTGCGCTCGCTGCCATCGCTGCCGCTTCGCTACGAGTCGCAAGACCGCGCCGGTCGCGCGTTGGCCAGCTGGTTCCAGGGCCGCTCCGAGATTGCTGCCGTGCTGCATCCGGCGCTGGCCGGATCGCCCGGGCACGAGCACTGGGCCGCTCTTTGCAGCCAGGCCGCCGGCTTGTTTTCGGTGGTCTTCGATCCGCGCTATGAGAGCGACGCGGTCGACGCCTTCGTCGACCGGCTGGCCCTCTTCAAGATCGGTTTTTCATGGGCGGGCCCGGTGAGCCTGGCGGTGCCGTACACGCTCTCGACGATGCGCGACGAGCCGCCGTGGGCTGGATCTCTCGTGCGCTTCTCGATGGGCCTCGAGGCTGTCGACGATCTGATCGCCGACTGCGCGCAGGCGCTCGCCGGCCTCTCGACTCCGGCCGCCTGAGGCGCCGCGCTAGCGGCTGCGTTCGCGCAGCCGCATCGTCAGGCCGGTCGGCGTCATCGTGAACGACATCCGCTCGTCGGGCTCGCCGCCGTCGGCGGTGGCGACGCTGTCGATCTCGAAGCGGCCGATCAGGGTCGCGAGCGCGATCTTCATTTCCAGCATCGCCAGCTGCCGCCCGGGGCAGACGCGCGGGCCGGCGCCGAACGGCATCGAGATGCGATTGGCCGAGCCGGCGTCCTGGCCCGCCTCGGCGCGCAGCCAGCGTTGCGGCTCGAAGCGCTCGGCGTTCTCGAAATGCGCTTCGCGCATCGTGTCGAGCCGCAACGCGCCGAAGACGAGCGTTCCTGCCGGCACGCGAATATCGCCGACGACGCCGTCGCGGATCGCCTGAAGGATGAGCACCGGTGCGATCGGCTTCAGACGCATCGTCTCGTTGGCGCAGGCCTCCAGATAGTCGAGCGAGGCGAATCGCTCTGGCGTCCAGGCCGCCGGCTCGCCGGCCAGCGCGTCGATCTCGGCGCGGGCCCGTGCCAGGCAGCCGGGGTGCGTGTGCAGGAGCCAGATCGCCCAGGTCAGCGTGTTGGCGGTCGTGTCCTCGCCGGCGAGGAGCATCGTCATCACGTTGCCCGACACCTCGGAGTCGGTGATGCCCGAGCCAGGATCATCGGCGGCGACGATCATCGCTTCGAGCAGATTGCGTGGCGCGGCGCGGCGCTCCGGCTCGGCGGCGAGGCGAGCCCGCGCCGCGGTGACGAAGCCGGTGATCGCCGAATTGACCTCGGCGACGCTGCGGTCGAGCTGACGGTCGGCCGCGGTCTTCCACCATCGGTGCAGCGAGAGCGGCGAGAACAGGCGCCTGAACATCGCCGGAAAGATCTTGTCGAGATGGCGCTGGATGATGTCGTCGTCGGACTCGAGCGTGTTGACGTCGGCGCCGAAGGCCAGGCCGGCAATCGCATCGACGGTGAAGCGCATCAGGTCGGCCTGCAGGTCGATCGGCGCCGCGGCCGCAGCGGCAGCACGCCAGCGCTTCTCGAGCCGGCCACTCACCTTGACCAGCGAAGGGAAGTAGGCGCGCAGATGCCGCGGGTCGAACCCGGCCATCACCATGCGGCGCTGCCGGCGCCAGGCGTCGCCCTCGGCACCGAAGACGCCGGCGGCCAGGCCGATCTCGGCCGCGACGTCGCGCAGCCGCTTGGTGCGCCGGTAGCCGTCGGGTCGATCGCGCATGACCGCGCCCATCGCCCTGTGATCGGTGACGACCAGCAGCCTCTCGCGGCCAAGACGGAACGTGAAGAACGGGCCGTAGATGCGCGCCCAGGCTTCCACCTGCTGGTGGATATGGGCCTTGTCGATCTGCAGCATGTTGCCGAGTAGCGGCAGGCCGGGCGGCTTCGGCAGGTCGGCGATTTCGCGCAGCGCCGGCGCGCGAACGGAGCTCAGGGCTTCGGCGGGTGTCGACATCGGTGCGCTCTCAGTGTTTGGCCGAGACCTTG
>DAIMIM010000294.1:0-4596 GCA_036722755.1 Caldimonas sp.
AGTACGACGACGTCGCCAACGATCAGCGCAAGGTCATCTACGAGCAGCGCAACGACATTCTCGAAGCGGAGACGCTGTCGGCGCAGATCGCCAACCTGCGAGCCAGCACGATGCAAGACGTTGTCCGCACGCACGTGCCGAGCGAGAGCGTCGAGGAGCAGTGGGACCTGCCGGGGCTCGAGAAGACGCTGCGCGAGGAGTGGCAGCTCGACGTGGCGCTGGTTGCCGAGGTGGACAAGAGCGACGTCATCACCGACGACGAGGTCGTCGCAAAGGTGCAGCAGGCGGCCGACGCTGCGTTCGATGCGAAGGTGGAGCGCGTCGGTCTGGAGCAGTTCACGCCGTTCATGCGCATGATCCTGCTGCAGTCGATCGACCAGCACTGGCGCGAGCACCTCGCCGCGCTCGACTACCTTCGCCAGGGCATCCACCTGCGCGGCTACGCGCAGAAGAACCCGAAGCAGGAATACAAGCGCGAGGCTTTCGATCTCTTCTCACAGCTGCTCGACGTCGTGAAGATGGACGTCACGCGTGTTCTCATGACGGTCCGCATCCAGTCCGAGGAAGAAGTGGCGCGCGCCGCCGAGGCGCTCGAGGAGCAGGCCGAGCACATCAGCAACGTGACCTACACGCATCCCAACGAAGATGGCAGCGTGTCGCAAGAGGCGAGCGCTGCGTCCGACGCGGCGTTGGGCGCCATCGCCGCCGGGATGGCCGCACCGCGCAGCGATGCATTCTCGAAGGTGGGGCGCAACGACCCGTGTCCGTGCGGCAGCGGCAAGAAGTACAAGCAGTGCCACGGTAAGCTGGCCTAGCCAGCGGTCCTCGCAGCGGGTCGCGCGGCCTGGCCACGCGAAGCGACATCAGGGTGTTCGAGGCTGCGACGATTCGAACGCGCGCGTCAGGGTCGCCGACAGGATCGACATCCGGACCGGCTTCTCGCTGAACACGAGGCCGTGCTTCGTCACGGCCTGGGCGATCTCTTCCTCGTTGACCAATCCGGAGACCACCTGCGCGGTCAGCACGATGATCGGGCAAGCACTGTCCTGGGCGCGCAGTTCGGCGATGAGCTTGAGCGTGCTGGTTTCGCCGACGATCCAGTCGATCACGAACGCGTCGTAGCGCTGCGCCTTGGCGCTGGAGAGCAGGTCGGCCGTCTTGTAGAAGGGGCGCGCTTCGTAGTCGGTCGCCTCGAAGTGGGCGCACATCGAGTTGGTCAGGTCCTGGTCGTCATCGAGGATGGCGATGGTCTTGCGCGCTGACTTCGCAGGCGAGGCTTCCAGCCTGTCGATGGCGTAGGCCGGTTGCGACGTGTCCTCGCTGGCGACGACCGCGATCCAGCCGGCAGCGGTGCTCAGCGCGACCACCTGGGTCGGCCCGGCGTGGTCGAGGCGCTCGCCGATCCAGAGGCGACATTCGAACGTCGCCGAGCCGAGCCTGGCGATCGCCGGCACCGACTTCGACGGCTCGCCGAGCCGGACGACGTCGGCAAGGTTCTCGCCGAGCAGCGCGCCGACGCGCTCGAGGTCTTCGAGTGTCCACACGGACGTGCCGCTCATGCGCCGGTGCGCTTGCGAGTACGAGAGCCCGAGCGCATCGGCGAGCCAGGGCGACTGCCGATATTTCGGCAAGCCGTGCCGCTCGAGCAACGCCCGTACGCAACGAACCGCGAGGGGCGCTGCCTCGGTGTCGGCCAGCGCGACGGGCCCTGCGTTCATACGACCGTCTGTCATATATTTTCGTGATCGGTCACAAAATTATCCGTAAGTTCTTGCGCTTTTTGCGATAGTTTGCCTAATATGCGATCCAAGTTTCGTAAAGAATTGCGAACAACGCCACAAGTGGCGCGGGAGACAGCGCGATGAAGGCCCTGCTGATCGACGACCAGGCGACGATTCTTGCGGCTTTCCAGTCCGTGCTGCTGGCCTTCGACAGCCACGTTGCACTCGTCAGCGTCGAATCGGCTCGAGCCGCGCGCCAGGCCATGGCGGCTGGCCAAGCGTTCGATTTCGTCCTGCTCGACCTGCAACTGGCGGGCGACAACGGATTGGACCTCCTCGCGGAGCTGTGCCATTCGCACCCGTCGGCGCCGATCATCGCCGTCTCCGGCTCGGTCGCGAATGCCGACGTCGTTCGTGCCATCTATCTCGGTGCCGTCGCCTTCGTGCCGCGACATGCTGGCGCACAGATGCTGCTCATGGCGCTTCGCACGGTGGCGTCGGGTCATATCTATGTCCCGCCGATGATCTTCGCCGCAACCCGCTCGGCTGCCACGATGGCGGGGGCGAACCTTGCCCGCATCGTTCCCGATGGTGTCGATCGTGCCGCCAGCGCGCCCCCGCGCGCATCGTTCGCCTCGCTTGGATTCACCCCTCGCCAGACCGATGTGCTCACTCTGTTGCTGCAGGGCCAGTCCAACAAGTTGATGGCGCGCGCCTTGAACCTGTCGGTGGAAACCATCAAGGACCACGTGACGGCAGTGCTCCGCACGCTCAACGTCAAGTCGCGCACGCAGGCGGTGCTGGCGATCAGCGCGACCCAGCAGACTGGCGCGCGCTGGGGCTCGAGCGGCGGTGGTACCGGTGTTGGCTCGATGGCGGTGACCCGGCCGGCATTGCGCAACGCAGAGGTCGCCCATGCAAGACGCTAAGGAGTGCTTCCAATGAAGACATTGCTGATCGACGACCACCCGCTGATTCTGTCTGCACTGCAGACCGTCATCCAGGGCATTCGTTCCGACGTCGAGCTGGTGAGCGCGCAGACGGGCCAGCAGGCTCGCGACATTCTGGCCGGCAGCGGCGCCTTCGACCTCGTGCTGCTCGATCTTCATCTGGGCGACGCCGACGGGTTCGAGCTGTTGGCCGAGCTGCGGGAGGCCTACCCCTCGCTCTCGGTCGTCGTCATCTCCGCGTCGGATCGCACCGCGGATATCCTGCGCGCCATCGAGATGGGCGCCATGGGGTTCGTTCCGAAGCGAGCGAGTAACGAGCTGCTGTTGGAAGCCCTGAACATGGTGATGTCGGGAGGGATCTACGTTCCGCCCATGGCGATGCGGTCCTCGTCGGCAGGCAAGACCGCCGAAGAAATCAATGTTGGCCGGGGCCTATGCCTGAATGACGGGGCGGCCGATGCCGCGCCGCCCAGCCTGGCGTCGTTCGGCCTCACGCCGCGTCAGACCGAGGTGCTCGCGTTGCTGCTGCGAGGGCAGTCGAACAAACTCATCGCACGCGAGCTCAATCTCTCCGTGGAGACCATCAAGGACCACGTCGCCGCAGTGTTGCGCGCGCTCAAGGTCGCATCGCGCACGCAAGCGGTTCTGGCAGTCAGCCAGATGTCGCATCAGGGCATGCTGCTCACGCGTCGCGAGCCACTGCGTCACGAAGCCTGATGCCGCTGTCGCAGCGCCCGTCGTTCACCCGGCGTCAGACCAGAGCGCAGGCTGGCTCGGCCTCGAAAAGTAAGCGACGCCGATCAGGGCTTGACGCAACGCCGCCCGATCGATCGGCTTGGCCAGACAGGAATGAAAGTGGCTTTTCACTTCGTCGCTGGGCTCGACCGCACTCATCGCGATGTAGCGGGAATCGCGGTTCGGTCCGTTGCCGCGACGCGTCTCCGCGGCCAGCTGGTCGCCGCCCTTGACCGGCATGTCGATGTCGAGAAGCACAGCGTCGTAGGTTCGCGCGGCCAGCAGGTTTGCGCCGATGGCGGCTGAAGAGGCGCGATCGCATTCATAGCCGAGTTCATCCACGACGCCGATCAGCGCGTCGAGGATGTCCTCGCGATCGTCGACGACCAGCACCCTACCGGTCGGCTCGCCGGGCACCGTGTCCTCGGCATCGTCGTCGTCCGTCGCCTCGGCCGGAATCTGCAATGTGAACGTCGTTCCTCTGTCCTTGCTGCTCGTCACGGCGATGGTGCCTCCGAGATGATCGACCAGCGTTCGAACGATGGCCAAGCCGATCCCGGAGCCTTCGCCGCGCCGCGCGACACCCGTCAGCATCTTGTCCGGCGCGAACAGCATCGGCAGCACGTCTTCGGGAATTCCCGGTCCCGTGTCGGCGATCGCGAAGAGCAGGCATCGGGTCGACGGATGGTGCCCGTTGAACGAGATGCGCACTTGGCCGACATCGGTGTAGCGAATCGAATTGGAGACGAGATTGGTCAGCACCTGGTCGATACGGGCGCCGTCGGCCACGACGAAGACCGGCTCTGCAGGTAGATCGAGGACCAGCTCCAGCCCCTTGGCCTTTGCCAGCGCTCGCGCTCCATCGGCCATCGCGTCGACGAGCGAGAGCACTTCGAATGGCTCGGGACGCATCTCGAGACGTCCGACCTCGCCCTTCGCCAGCGTGAGGAGATCGCGCAGCTGCGTGTTCAGCAGCAGCGACGAACGACGCATCCGGCCGATCAGCTCGTCGTCGTCGAGGCTTGCGTGGCCGTGTCGCAGCTCGAACACGTCGAGGGCGGAAACCATGCCCTGCAAGGGCGAGCGAAGTTCATGGCTGACCTTCGCCAGGAAGGAGTTGCGTGCGATGACGACTTCATTCATCGCCTCCAGCCGAGCGCGTTCGGATTCGATGGCTCTGACGTTGTGGA
>DAIMIM010000295.1:0-4584 GCA_036722755.1 Caldimonas sp.
GACGTGCAGGTCGACGTCGGTCGCGTCGGCATCCCACGCCAGCACCACGCGCACGTCGAGCGGCATGTTGCGCAAGAGGCGCGAGTCGATCGCCGAGGTCTCGAGCGGATGCGCCTCGCGGGCTGACTTGGCGACGATCGCGTTCAGCTCGTTCAGCGCGATCAGATCGATGTCGGCGAAGCGCCCGTCCCAGCGGCCGGTGACGACCTCGTAGAGCCGTTCGATGGCGTGCTGGCGCTGGCCGGCCTGGGCCAGCGCGAGGCCGAGGTCGCGGTGCGATTGCGGCTCGTTCGGGGCCAGCTCCAGGACGCGCTCGAACACCGGCACCGCCAGCTCCGCCTCGCCGGCCTGCTGCAGTCGATAGCCGAGCAGGCGCAGCACCTGGCGGTTCTGCAGGTCCATTTCCGCGAGGTTCGAGAGCGCGCGCAGGCCGAGCCCGCGCTGGCCACTCTGCAGGAAGATCTCGGCCGCGTCGAGGAAGAAGCCGACGCTCATCGCGTTGGCCCGGCGCTCGTCGAGATAGACGCCGAGGCGCGATCCGGCGTCTGCCGCGAGGAGGCGACGCGTCCACTCGGCGTTGCCTGTTGCCGGCTTCAGCGCGATCGAGATGCTGGTCGATGGCGGCGCCCCGCCTGAGGTGCGGCCGTCCTTTTTCGCCGCCGCGTCGGTCGACTCGGCGGCGGCCTGGCGCGACGCGAAGCCCATCGGCGCGGCGGCGGGCGCCGGCATCACGGAGGCGGGTCGTGCCTCGTCACGGGTTGCCCCGCTGTTGACCGGCCGTTCACGGCGCGATTCCTGGAGCGCGCCGACCGCGCCGCGCAAGACGTCCGCAGACGCGATGGCGAGCGCCGCCTTCGGATCGTCCTTCGGGAAATCGCGGTTCCACCACGTCGTGCGCGCCTCGAAGCGCTGCACCACCTGGGCGAGCCGCGCCGCATCGCTCTGCGCCTTGCTCGTTCGCGTCGTCGCCGCGAGCCTCGCGTAGGCCTCGCGCAGCGGCGCCGGCGGCTCGATCTCGTTGCGCACGTAGTCGTCGACGCGCTCGAGCACGAGCAGCGAGGTCTCGCGCGTGGCCAGGCCGAAGCGGCGACCGATGTCCTGGATGCGGGCCTTGTTCACGTGCGGGTTCGCTTCGAGCCCGGCGAGATTCAGGCGCGCCCACTGCAGCGCCGCCAGCCGCGTCGCGTTCTGACCCGACCGGACCTGGATCGTGCGCGTCGACAGCGCGCCATCGAAGCCGCGCAGGCGCAGCGTCAGCGTGGCGCTGCGGTCGGTCAGGCGGCCGGCCAGGGCGATTCGTCCGTCCGTCGGGCGGTGCGATTCGACGACGATCTCGTTGGCACCGAGCGCCGTCGCCTCGATGAGCTGCGTGCCTTGCGAGAGCAGCGCGTCGGCGGCTTGCTCGCGGCTCGACGCGCCGAGGTCGATGCGGCGCCCGCCGCTCGCCTCGGCCAGGGCATCGAGCGCCGCCGGATCGCTGCTCGCAGCGCTGCTGACCGCGAAGACCGGGACCGGGAACGTCAGCCGCCAGGGCGCACCGTAGTTGGCCAGCCCGTCGGTGAACCAGATCGATTCGGCCGAGACGCCGTCGTGCCGGACCGCGCCGAGGTTGCTCGCGCCGTCGTAGATGCTCGCCTGCAAGGCACGGCGAAGCGTCGACCAGTCGCCGCGGCGCACCTCGAAATGCTCGGGCGGGAAGGCGATGTCGGCGACCCGGACCAGCGTCACGCTGGTCGTCGCGGCGCGCTGGAAATACGCATCGAGGAGGGCGAGCTCGCGGTCGATGCGCCGGCTCGCCGCCGAGCCCGACGTGTCCCAGACGATCTGCACGCTGTGCGGAAGCGGTCGTGGCGCGCTGCGGCGATCGACCGGCAGCGTGACGGCGAAGAAGCGCTCGCCGTCGCGCTCCTGGGTCGCGACCTCGGCGACGTCGCGGCCGGGCGCCGACGACTGCACGACGAGCGGCTCGCGCGGCAGCACGGCATCGACGCGCGCCGTCCGCGCCGTGAACCCGCCTCGTTCGTCACGCTGGAAGACGAGGCCGAGCGCATTGCCGCTGTCGATGTGCGGCGCCGTCGTTGCGCTGGCGTAGCGCAGCGATGCGTCGAGCCGCGCCACCGAGCTGGCGTAGCCCATCGGCACCTGCATCCGGTTGCCGGCGGGCGCGAGCAGCGTCAGCACGACCGTGCGCGACTTGCCGGGCGGCAGCGGGTAGACGCGCAGCTCGTAGTTGTTGCCGAGCGTCGTCTGCAGGAGGCCCGGGTCGACCCGCTGTCTGGCGATGTCTTCGAAGACCTGCTCGGCGCGCGCTTTTTCCACCGGCACGGCATCGCGCAACTGGCCATCGACATCGAGCGCGAAGCCGCTGACCACCTGGCCGGCGGCGAGCGGGAATTGCAGCTTGCCCTCGAGGATGCGCGTGTTCGGGTTGAAGAATTCCATCTCGACGCGCGTCTCGGCGACACCGCCGGCGACTTCGACGTCCACCTTCAGCGTGCGCAACCGGACGGGCAGCTCGGCGCCGGCGACGACCAGCGTGGGCGGCCGCCACGCGGTCGGCGACTCGGCGACCTGGAGCGGCGCGCGGGCTTGCGCCAGAGCGACGCCGGCGGCTGCGCACGAGGCCGCGACGACAAGGACAAAGCGCAGGATGGGGTGGTTGAGCATGGCGTTCGTTCTTTCGCTGGTGGATCGTCCGAGGCCCGCATGCTGTCGCGCGGCCTCGATGCATGAAACGTGTGGCGCGACGCTTCGGGGTGAAATCGCCGGCACGCTCGGGCGCGGCCTCTAAAATCGCCGCTTTGCACCGCAGCGAATGACCTTTCTTCGATTCACCGATCTCGTCGCCGCCGGTTCGCTGAAGGGAAAGCGCGTCTTCGTTCGCGCCGACCTGAACGTGCCGCAGGACCATTCGCCCGAAGGCGGCGGCCGCATCACCGACGACACGCGGATCCGTGCTTCGCTGCCCTGCCTGCGGCAGGCGCTCGCCGCAGGCGCCGCGGTGATGGTCACGTCGCATCTCGGCCGGCCGATCGAAGGCGAGCCGAAGCCAGAAGACAGCCTCGCGCCGGTGGCCGCGCGCCTCGGCGAATTGCTCGGCGGCCCGGCGCCGTTGCGCCAGGACTGGCTGGACGGCGTCGAGGTTGCACCCGGTGAGCTGGTCGTGCTCGAGAACTGCCGGCTCAACCGCGGCGAGAAGAAGAACGACGCCGAGCTTTCCAGGAAGATGGCGCGGCTTTGCGACGTCTACGTCAACGATGCGTTCGGCGCCGCCCATCGGGCCGAAGCCACCACGTACGGCATGGCCGAGTTCGCGACCATTGCCTGCGCCGGGCCGCTGCTCGCCGACGAGATCGATGCGCTGACCCGCGCACTGGCCGATCCGAAACGCCCGCTCGTGGCGATCGTCGCCGGCAGCAAGGTCTCGACCAAGCTGGTCGTTCTGCAGAGCCTGGCGAAGAAGGTCGACCGCCTGATCGTCGGCGGCGGCATCGCCAACACCTTTCTTCTCGCCATGGGCCTGCCGATCGGCAAGAGCCTGGCCGAGCCCTCGCTGCTCGGCGAAGCGCGCGCGGTGATCGATGCGATGCGGGCGCGCGGCGCCGCCGTGCCCATTCCCACCGACGTCGTGACGGCGCGCGCGTTCAAGGCGGACGCGCCGGCCGTGGTCAAGCGCGTCGCCGATGTCGCGGCCGACGACCTCATCCTCGATATCGGGCCCGAGACGGCGCAGGCATTGGCCGCCGTGCTCGCGTCGGCCGGGACGATCGTCTGGAACGGGCCGGTCGGCGTCTTCGAGTTCGACGCCTTCGCGCACGGCACCGAAACCATCGCGCGCGCCATCGCCGCGTCGCCGGCCTTCAGCATCGCCGGCGGCGGCGACACGCTGGCGGCGATCGCTAAGTACGGGATCGGGTCGAAGATCGACTACATCTCGACAGGCGGCGGGGCCTTTCTCGACATGCTCGAAGGCAAGACCCTGCCGGCCATCGAGATCCTGGAACGCCGCGGCAGGCAAGGACGCTGATGAACAACACCGCTCTTCGCGCGACCAAGATCGTCGCCACGCTCGGCCCCGCATCGAGCTCTCCCGAGGTGCTCGAACGCATCATCCGGGCCGGCGTCGACGTCATCCGACTCAACTTCTCGCACGGCGTCGCGCAGGATCACATAGCCCGCGCCAACCTGGTCCGCGAGATCGCCAAGAAAGTCGGCAAGGAGGTCGCCATCATGGCCGACCTGCAGGGCCCGAAGATCCGCGTCGGCAAGTTCGAAGGCGGCAAGACGATGCTCGAGGCCGGCGGCAAGCTGGTGCTCGATGCGGCGTACACCGGCCTCGGCAGCAGCACCCGCGTCGGCCTCGACTACAAGGAGCTGCCGCGCGACGTCCGGCCCGGCGACACGCTGCTGCTCAACGACGGCCTGCTGCGCCTCACCGTCGAGGCGGTGCGCGGCGAGGAAGTGCACACCGTCGTGGTGATCGGCGGCGAGCTGTCCAACAACAAGGGCATCAACAAGGCCGGCGGCGGCCTGACCGCGCCGGCGCTCACCGCCAAGGACATGGACGACATCAAGACGGCGATG
>DAIMIM010000296.1:0-4546 GCA_036722755.1 Caldimonas sp.
CCGACCCAGTCCCAGAAGCCGAACATGTTCTCGGGCGCGATGCCGAATTTCTTCACGCCGTCGTCGTTGGTCGAGACGGCGACGAAGTGCTTCGCCACCGATTTCTCGTCGCCGAGCTGGCCGATGCACCAGTCGCGCGCCGCGTGGGCGTTGGTCAGGGTCTCGAGCGTGGTGAAGGTCTTCGAGCAGATGATGAAGAGCGTCTCGGCGGCGTCGAGATCGCGGGTCGCCTCGACCAGGTCGGTGCCGTCGACATTGGAGACGAAGCGCATCGTCAGGTCGCGCTGGCTGTAGAAGCGCAGCGCCTCGTAGGCCATGACCGGCCCGAGGTCGGAGCCGCCGATGCCGATGTTGACGACGTTGCGAATGCGCTTGCCGGTGTGCCCGAGCCAGCGGCCGCCGCGCAGCGCCTCGGCGAACCCGACCATGCGGTCGAGCACCGCATGGACCTCGGCGACGACGTCGACGCCGCCCACCACCAGTGTCGTGTCGCGCGGCATGCGCAGCGCCACATGCAGCACCGAACGCTTCTCGGTGGTGTTGATGACGTCGCCGCGAAACATCGCCGCGGTGCGTTCACGCAGCCCGCATTCGGCGGCGAGCGCGGCCAGCAGCGTCAGCGTCTCGTCGGTGACGCGGTTCTTCGAGTAGTCGAGATAGAGGCCGGCGGCCTCGAGCGCGAGGCGTTCGCCGCGACCCGCATCGTTCGCGAACAGCTCGCGCAGGTGGACGCTGCCGATCGCCCCGTGGTGGGCGACCAGCGCTCGCCATGCCGGCCGGTCGCGCAGTCCGGTGTCACCGCTCACGCCACGTCTCCATGGCCGCGTTGCAGAGGGCCGGCGATCACGTCGAGGCCGCCGACGTGAGCTGGGCGACCTTGCCGCGAATGCCCTCGAGCAGGCTGGTCCACGACTTCGAGAACGCTGCCGCGCCGTCGAGCTGAAGGCGTGCCGCGACGGCGCCGTCGTCGATGCCCTGCTTGCGCAGCTCGGCGATCACCGCCTCGGCGTCGCCACCGTCCGGCGCCATCACCGCGCCGACCTTGCCGTGGTCGGCGAAGGCCTTCAGCGTCTTGTCGGGAATCGTGTTGATGGTGTCGGGCGCCGCCAGCGCTTCGAGGTACAGCGTGTCGGGCGCGGCCGGATCCTTCACGCCGGTGCTGGCCCAGAGCAGGCGCTGCGGGGACGCGCCGGCGGCGGCGAGCGTTCGCCAGCGCGGCGAGGCGAGCAGGTCGCGGTAGGCCTTGTAGGTGCGCTGGGCGATGGCGATGCCGAGCCGGTTGCGAAACTCCGGCGCGACCTGGTCCTTCACGGCGACGTCCCAGCGGCTGACGAACAGCGACGCCACCGATTCGACCTTCGGGTCGAGCCCCTTGGCGATGCGACGCTCGATGCCGCGCAGATAGGCCTCGGCCGCAGCGACGTAGTGCTCGCGCGAGAAGAGCAGCGTGACGTTGATCGGCACGCCGGCGAAGATCGATTCCTCGATCGCCTGGATGCCGGCGGGCGTACCCGGGATCTTGATGTACAGGTTGGGTTTGCCTGCTGCCGCGTGCAGGCGGCGCGCCGCATCGATGGTCTTGGCTGCATCGTCGGCGATGAGCGGCGACACCTCGAGCGAGACCCAGCCATCGACGCCGCCGGTCTTCCTGTGGACGGGCAGGAAGAGGTCGGCCGCCTGCGACAGGTCGCGGGTCGCGAGGCCGAAGAAGAGCTCCTCGCCCGACTGGCCTTGCTTCGCCAGCTCCGCCACCTGCGCGTCATAGGCATTGCCGGCGCCGATCGCCTGCTCGAAGATGGTCGGGTTCGAGGTCAGGCCGGTGATCGACAGCTCGTCGATGTCGCGCTTCAGCGTGCCGTCGGCGAGGATGTCGCGGGTGATGTTGTCGAGCCAGAGGCTTTGCCCGAGAGCATGGAGCGCTTGCGTGTTCGCGTTCATGGGTTCTCCTGTGTCGTCGCGCCGAGCAGCGACCAGACGTCGTGCTCGAGCAGGTCGCCGATGCCGCCCACCGAGAGGTCGGCGGCCGGATAGCGTGCGATGTTGGCCGGGTCGAGCGCGTAGTGGCCCTGGCGCGGAAAAACGGTGACGAGCCGTTCGCCCCAGACCGCTTTCATCGCGGTGAGAAGGCGCTGCTTGTCGTCGACCATCACGTAGCGCCGCGCCGGGTAGTGGCGCTCGACCGCATCGAGCATCAGTTCCTTGTGCACGTAGATGAGCACGCGGCCCGACACCGCGTCCCAGATGCCCGAGCGCTGCACCTTGCGCGGCTGAAAGACGACGTCGCCATCGGACAGCACGACCGTCGGCCCGAGCCTGCCGAGATGCGCGATCACCTCGAGCGCATGCGGATAGAGCCGGTCGTCGAACGGGTAGTCGATCAGGAAGCTCGAGATCTGCAGGAGGCGCTGCGCGCCCTCGCCGCTGCCCTCGACGACGGCGCGGTAGCGCTGCAGGGCGCCGAGGTAGTCGACGTAGCCGAGCTCGTCGCGCATCGCCTCGAAGATGGTCCAGTAGCGGGCGGAGCTGGCGACGCCGAATGCATTGGCCAGGTGCTGGCGCAGGTCCGCGATGACGCGGTCGTTGTCGAGCAGCGTGTTGTCGACGTCGAGCAGGAAGACGACGTCGTCGTCGCTCATCGCCGGCCGCCGCCTCGCACCGTGTTCACGCCGCGTCGTCCTTCGGCTTTTCGACGTGCCCGCCGAATTCGTGGCGCATCGCCGAGAGCACCTGGTTGGCGAAGCCCGCCTCGCCGCGCGAGGCGAAGCGGTCGTAGAGCGCGGCGCTCAGCACGTGCGTCGGCACCGCTTCGTCGATGCCGGCCTGGATCGTCCAGCGGCCCTCGCCGGAATCGGAGACGCGGCCGCCGTAGGCGGCGAGCGCCGGGTCCGACTGCAGCGCGTTGGCGGTGAGATCGAGCAGCCACGAGCCGATCACGCTGCCGCGGCGCCAGACCTCGGTGATGTCGGGGAGATTCATCTCGTATTGATAGAACTCGGGGTCGCGCAGGGGCGTGGTTTCCGCGTCGGCCGCATGCGTGCGCTTGCCGACATTGGCGTTCTTCAGGATGTTCAGACCTTCGGAGTACGCCGCCATGACGCCGTACTCGATGCCGTTGTGGACCATCTTGACGAAGTGGCCGGCGCCGTGCGGCCCGCAGTGCAGAAAACCCTGCTCGGCGCTCGCCGGCGCGCCGCTGCGCCCGCGCGTGCGCGGCACGCTGCCGACGCCGGGCGCCAGCGCCGAGAAGATCGGCGCCAGGCGCGCGACGATCTCGTTCTCGCCGCCGATCATCAGGCAGTAGCCGCGGTCCTGGCCGGCGACGCCGCCGCTGGTGCCGACGTCGACGTAATGCAAGCTCTTGGCTCTCAACTCGCCGGCGCGGCGGATGTCGTCGCGGTAATAGGAGTTGCCGCCGTCGATGACGATGTCGCCGGGCTCGAGCAAGGCGGTGAGCTGCGCCAGCTCGGCGTCGACCACGGCGGCCGGAACCATCAGCCAGACGGCGCGCGGCGGCGTCATCTTCTCGACCATGTCCTGCAGCGACGACGCGCCGGTGGCGCCGTCCTTCTGCAATTGGGCGACCGCGGCCGGGCTCATGTCGTAGGCGACGCAGTCGTGGCCGTTCTTGACGAGGCGCCGGACCATGCTCGCGCCCATCCGGCCGAGGCCGATCATTCCAAGTTGCATACCCGTGCTCCGCGTCGTATTCAGGCTCCTTGTAGCATGCAAGCGAAGCCCCGTATGTCGGAGAACCGGAGCGACACACGATGACGAAAACCCCGCTCGAGCAACGCTGTCGCTGGCACCCGGTCGACGATGTTGCGGCCATGCGCAGCGTCGCCGCGGCGCGCATCCTGGCGTCGGCCGGGCGCGCGCTTGCGGAGCGCGGCCGCTTCCTCCTCGTTCTGGCCGGCGGCAACACGCCGCGCGGCGTCTACGCGCTGCTGCGCGACGCGCCGACCGACTGGTCGGCGTGGCACATCTTCTACGGCGACGAGCGCTGCACGCCGCCTGGCGACGCCGACCGCAATTCGCGCATGGCCGCGCTGGCCTGGCTCGATCACGTGCCGATTCCGAAGACGCAGATTCACGACATGCCGGCCGAGCTCGGCCCGACGCAGGCGGCCGCGCGCTACGCTGCGCTGCTCGCGCCGGTCGGCGATTTCGATCTCGTCCTGCTCGGGCTCGGCGAGGACGGGCACACCGGCAGCCTGTTTCCGGGTGGCGACCTGGGGCAGTGCGCCGATGCTCCGGACGCGCTGCCCGTGTTCGCGTCGCCGAAGCCACCGCCGGAGCGGGTGACGCTGAGCGCGCATCGCTTCGGCCGCACGGCTGAAGTGATCTTCATGGTGAGCGGCGACGACAAGCGCGACGCGGTGGCCCGGTGGCGCCGCGGTGAGCCGATCCCGGCGCGGGCGATCGCGCCCGAGGCCGGTGTCGACGTGATCGTCGAGTCGGCGCTGCTTCGGCCTGCGCTGGCCTGATCAGCCCCGAGCAGCGCGCTCGGCCGCGCTCAGCCCGGTTCGATCTCACCGACTCCGATGTG
>DAIMIM010000297.1:0-4488 GCA_036722755.1 Caldimonas sp.
CGAAGTAGAGCTCGTCGTCGATGAGCTGGCCGTCGTAGAGGCACCAGGTCTCGTCTTTCTTGTCGTCCTCGTCGCCGTTGATGTCGGGCACCTGGCCGCCATGCCCCGAGTAGCTCAGGAAGAAGAGATCGCCCTCGCCCAATTGCCTGGCCGTAGCGCGGATGCCGGCCAGCACGGCAGCGCGCGTCGCCTTTCTGGTCAGCAGCACGGTCGGCTTCATGCCCTGCGCCTTGGCGAGCGCCGACATGTCGTGGGCGTCGAACTCGCATGCGGCCAGCGGGCCGTCCCATCCGGCATAGGCCGCGGCGCTGACGCCGTTCAGACCCATGTGCAAGGACACGGCCCTGGCCTTGACCACCTTCGTCGTTGCTGTCTTCGTCATGGAGTCTCCCGAAGGCGGATGTGGCGAGAAGGCGCTCAGCGGTGCTCGACGATCATCGGCACGAGGCCGAGCGCTTCGCGAATCCGCGCGGCCGCCCCCTGCGCTTCGTCGCGACTGGCGTAGGGACCGGCCTGCACGCGGTACAGCACCGCGTCGCCGAAGGTCGCGAGCAAGGGTCCGAGCCAGTCGACGTCGGCGGCGACGCGTCGCTCGAAGCCTTCGGCGCCGCTGGCCTCGCGAAACGCCGCGAGCTGCACCCAGAAGCCGCGCGACGGCTCCTTCGCGGAAGGCGTGGCCGGCCGCAACGCCGCCGACACGACGGGCAGCGTCGGCTCTGACATCGGCGCCGGTGCGGCGGCGTCGCTGCCCATCGCCACGAACGGCGCCGGCACCGAGACCGGCTCGAGCGCCGGCCGGGACGCGGCAGCCACGCGCGTGGCGTCGTCGCCCGGATGCCGCCAGGTGCCGGCGCGGATCTCGTCGAAGGTGATCCGGTCGAGCTCGACCGGTGCCACGCCGCGCAACAGGTCGAGGCGCAGAGCCGCCGCATAGCTCAGGTCGACGATGCGGCCGGCATGGAACGGACCGCGGTCGTTGATGCGAACGACGACCTCGCGCCCGTTGGCCGGATTGCGGATGCGCGCATAGCTCGGAATCGGCAGGGTCGGATGCGCCGCCGTCATCGCGTACATGTCGTAGGGCTCGCCGCTCGAGGTGCGCTTGCCCTGGAATGCACGGCCGTACCACGAGGCCAGGCCGCGCTCGCTGAACGACGTGTCGCCCGTCAGCGGCACGTAGTCGCGACCGAGCGCCTGATAGGGCTTGTTGGGGCCGCCGTTGCGGATCGCCTCGAGGCGCGGCTGCGCGTCGGCGATCTGCGCGAGGTTCGGCGGCGGGTTCGCGCCCGGCCCGTCGCCCGACGAGCCGCGGCTGGCGCGCGGCGTCGAGGCGCACCCGCCGAGCAGCGCGGCAACCGCTGAAAGCAGCAGCGCCGCAGCGACGGATCGCGACAACGTCGGCGCGCCGCTCAGTTGCAGTCGACGGTGCGGAACTCGACGCGCCGGTCGAGCGCGTCGCGAAGATCGTCGGTGCCGAGGCCGACGATCGTTTCGCGTGAGCCGACACCGTCGGCGGCGAGCCGCGGCCCGAGCTTCCTGTCCTGCTTCTCGAGGCTCGCCTTGATGACGGCGGCACGCTTTTGCGACAGCGCCTCGTTGGCCGCGGCGGCGCCGGTGCGGCTGGTGTGGCCGACGACCTTGAGGCAGGTCTCGCGCACGCTCACCTGCAGCGCCACCTCGCGAATCCAGACCGCGTACTGCTGGCGCAGGTCGGCCGACTGCAGCAGGTTGGTCGTGCCGGGGTTGAAGAAGAACTTGATCGGCAGGCGCTTGGCATCGAGTCCGACGGCGACGATCTTGCCGAAGGTGTCGGCGGCTTCCTTCTTCTTGCCGGTGCGCCAGCTGGTGAGATAGAGGCCGTTGAGGATGCGCAGGTCGTCGGGATCGGCAATCGGCTGCGCCTCGTGGAACAGGCGATAGGCCTCGGCCGGCTTGTTGTCGGCGAACGCCGTCTGCGCTTCGTTGACGATGGCCGCGGCAGGCAGGCGCAACAGATAGCGCGGGTCGATCCCGTCGCCGGGCGAGCTACCCTGGCACGACTTCACATAGGCGATCGCGTTCCGGTCGAGCGCCCAGGTCGGGCTGTCGCGGTAGAACGCGGTCGGTTCGGCGTCCACCGTCGACGCCGTCGCGCGGTCGACCCGCTTGGCGATGAGCTTGCCGGTGCGCAGGTCGATCAGCACCAGGCAGACGCGAAACGCGTCGGCGTTGTCGGTGGCGACGTTTTTCGTGTTGATGGCGGTCAGCGTTCCGATCAACAGCAGCGGCCCGTTGCCGAGGCTGGTGCGCGAGAGCTGCCGGACGTTCCATTGCGGCGCCCGCGTCTTGATGAGGGTCGCGAGCTGCTGGCCCATCTGCACCGTGCCGCCGGTCTGCTGGCCGGTGCTCGCATCGATGAGCGGATCGATGACGAGCTCGCGGGGACCGCTGCCGATGGCTGTCTGCGCATCCTGCAGCAGCTTCTCGCCGGCGCGCGACACGGTGACGGAGAAGGCCGCCGGGACGATCGGCACCGGTGCCGGCGGCGGCGTGGGCGCCGGCGCGGGCGCCGTCACCGGCGCGGCCGGCGGCGGCGTGCTGGTCTCGGGCGCAGCACAGCCGGCCACGAGCAGCACCAGCATGGAGGCGAAAATCGAGGCCCGTGTTGACCAGAGCATCTTCATGGCGAATCTCGCTCGCGCGATGTGACAGGTGGCCGGACTCTAGCGCCGTTCCCGCCACTTGCCGACGCGACGTTTCCCGAAGGCCCGTGCCGGCGGCCGACCGGCGTGGACGTGGCGAGACGGGCGCAGCAAGCCCGCCGCCGACGCCTGCCGCAGCGATCACCGACACTGCCTCTTTCGACTGCGCCCGCACGCCGGGCCGCGCGCCCGTGGACTGGATCGATCTCGTGCAATGGCCTGCCATGGCCGTGACCGTGCTCGCGGCCTGGCTCGTCGCCTCGAGCCACAAGCCCCGGCGCCTCGTCGGCTTCTGGGTCTTCCTCCTCAGCAATGCGCTCTGGATCGCCTGGGGCGTCTACAGCCACGCGTATGCGCTGGTTTTCCTGCAGATCTGCCTTGCGGCGATGAACATCCGAGGCGCACGAAAGGCCGAGCCGAAGGCGGGCGGTTGATCGCGCCGCCGCGCGCCGGCACAAACGCACGCGAAGGCGAGCCCCCGACGACCCGGCACGGCGCCGTCTGACGCGTTCGGTCCTTACGATGTGCGGCAATCCATCTGCCATGACATCCGCTTCGCCTACTTCCACCGCATCGCCCGCGTCACTGGCGCTGAGCGGCGTGCTGCATGCCAAGGGATTCGCAGTCGCCGACTTCGAGGTGGAGGACGACGCCGCGACGCCGGCGCTTGCCGATCTCTTCGGTCTGGTGGGTGGCCTCTTGCGGGTGCGCTGCTGGTCGACCGGCGAGGAACGCATCTACCCGACCGGTTTCGGTTCGGCATGGCTCGGCGCCTTCCTGATGGACCTCGGCATCGGCCACTTCGCGCGTGCTGCGCGCGGCCCGCGCGGCGGCGTCGCCTGACGCGGCGAAACGTCCTACGCCCAGGTCGTCCGCTTGCCGACAGACCCGGCGAGCGCCGGCGCAGACAGTGAAGACATCGGCTCGCAGGGCGTTCGCGCCAGGCGACGGCCGAGTTCTCAACCACTGTCGCATCAGAGAGGAATTTTCATGAACAAGGACCAGGTCAAAGGCCGTGTCGAAGAGGCCAAGGGCAGCGTCAAGGAAACCACCGGCAAGGTGGTCGGCAATCCGAACCTTCGCAACGAAGGAACGCTGGAAAAGGCCACCGGCAAGGCGCAGGCGACCTACGGCGATGCCAAGAAAAAGGTCAAGGACGCCATCGACAAGGCTTGACGACGTTTTCTCGTTCGGGCCTCCGTCGAAACGTCGGAGGGCCCGTCAGCGGCAGTGCAGCGAAAGCTCACTGCCGCTTTCTGTTCCATCCGCCGGATGTCGTTCGCAGAACCCCCGGCATCGGCAAGTTGATGGGCCAGAGCGCGTCGCGCCCGTCAGCGCCAAGCGGCGCGCAGGCGGGTGCCGAGATCGATCGCCGGCGGCTCCTTTTCCACCGACACCGGCAGGACAGCGTGCGCTGCTGGCGACGACACGTCGTCGTCCGCGCAAGAGAGCGCCGGGCCGACATGCTCGAAATGGTCGCGCACCGACTCCGGCAGGAAGCGGCTGATCGCGGCGTACAGGTGGCGGTCGCCGTAGGCCGACTGCTGCGTCACGTAGAAGCGCTGCGGCACGATCAGCTGCAGGTGGTGGCGTGCCCGCGTCATCGCGACGTAGAGAAGGCGCCGCTCTTCCTCGATCTCGGCCGCCGAGCCGGTTGCCATGTCCGACGGCAAACAGCCGTCGACGACATTGAGCACCGAGACCGCGCTCCATTCCTGGCCCTTGGCCGAATGGATGGTCGACAGGATGAGGTAGTCCTCGTCGCGCCCCGGCGGACCGGACTCGTCGCTCGTCGCGGCCGGCGGAT
>DAIMIM010000298.1:0-4473 GCA_036722755.1 Caldimonas sp.
GCTCGCGGCGCGGTTCGGCGATCGCCTGGCCGGTGGCGAACCAGAGCGTCGCCAACACCGGCCGGCCGGCCCAGCCGAGCGGCGACGTGAGCAGGCGCGCATCGTCGCCGCGCACCGTGCCGCGCTCGAGCCAGCGGCCGTGCAGCGCGATCGCCTGCGTGAAGCGTCCGCTCACGAATGGCTGGGCCGATGCGCCGAGGCCGAGCGCGGTCACGTCCCAGCCGATCATCTCGGCGCCGTCGGCAAGCTCGAAGCGAGATCGGTTTTCGGCAATGCAGCCGCTGTAGGCGATGGTCTCGAGTGGCAGCCATTCGAGGCGTGTTCCGGCGGCGGCGCGCACGACCAGCGATTGCGTCGCTGGCTCTCCAGCGCTTCGATAGAACCGCGTCGCGCCCGGCGTGGTGAGCAAGGCGTGCGCGCCGGCAGCGAGCTCGATGTCGAGCTCGAGCGTGTCGCCTCCGACGATGCCGCCCGGCGGATGCACAAGCACGCTGTGGCAGATGCGCGGGCCTTCCGGATGCAGGCTCTTGAGGACCCGCAACGGGCCTTCGTGCCGGTCGTGGACGAGCGTGCGGGCCTCGTCGAGGCGATACCGCAGCACCAGGGAACCATGCCAACCCATCCGGTCGTGTGATTGAAGAACTGCCCAGGAAAAGCGGCGAGTGTAGCGAGCGGATACCGGCCGATGCGGCATGACTTCCGCACGCTTGCCGCACATGCGTCGCGGCGACAATTGGCGCATGCGATTGCTTCTGCGCGCCGGCCTCGCCCTGTTGCTTGCCGCCGGCCTTGTCGCGTCGGCGATCTACTTCGTCTTTCCAGGATTCGCGGTGTCGATCGCGCTCGACGGGGAGCATGCGCGATCGGGCCTCGTCAAGCGCCAGCTCGACCTCGCCGACGGATCGAGGATGGTCTATCTCGAAGGCGGCCGCGGCGAGCCGCTGGTGCTGCTGCACGGCTTCGGGGCCGACAAGGACAACTTCACGCGGGTCGCGCGCTACCTGACGCCGCACTACCACGTGATCGCGCCCGACCTGATCGGCTTCGGCGAGTCGTCGCACCCGGCCGATGCCGACTACTCGCCGACCGCGCAGGTCGAGCGGGTGCGCTCGTTCTGCAGGGCGCTGCATGTGCCTTGGGTGCACGTGGGCGGCAGCTCGATGGGTGGCCAGATCGCGCTGAGCTGGGCTGCCGCCTATCCGAAGGAGGTCGCCAGCCTCTGGCTGCTCGACACAGCGGGCATCTGGGCGACCGCGCCGCACAGCGAGGTCGCACGCACGGTCCTGGCCGGCGGTGCCAATCCCTTGCTCGTCTCGAGCGTGGCCGACTTCGACGCGCTCGTGGCCCTGACCATGAGCAAGCCGCCGGCGATCCCGCAGTTCGTCAGGGAAGTGATGGCGGCCGAGCGACGCGACAACCGCGCCCTCGAGGAAAAGATCTTCGCCCAGATCAGCGCCGACTCGGTCGAGGCGCGGATCCGGGGCCTCAAGACCTCGGCGCTCGTGGTCTTCGGCGAGCACGACCGTGTCATCGATCCGGGAACGGCGAACGTGCTGAAGGCGCTGCTGCCGCATGCGCACGTCGTCATCATGCCCGGCGTCGGTCATCTGCCCGCACTCGAGGAGCCGGAGCACGCGGCCAGCGACTACATCCGCTTTCGCGATTCGCTGTAGCGCGGCATGCGCCGAAGGCGCGCGGGCGGCGCGCCCACGAATGCTCGCTCAGGCGCCGGCGAGCTGGCCGGTGACTTCGTGCAACAGCTCGCGCATCTGGCGAAAGCCGTGCGAGCTCGGGATCCAGTCGAGCGCCGGCGAATCGACCGTCTTCGCCAGGCCCATCGGCGCGGCCTCGATCTGGATGCCCGGACCGGCGGCGTCCGTGAAGGCGCGCATCGCCCGCCGCATGTGGTAGCCATGCGTGACGAGGACGATGTGCTCGATGCCCGCGGGTTTCAGCAAGGCGACCGTGCGGGCCGCGTTCTCGCGCGTGTCGCGTGACTCCTCGTCGACCCACTTGATCGGCCGATTGAATTCTTCCGCGGCGATCTTTGCAGCGATCCGGGCCTCGGGCGTCGAGTCTTCCTGGGCCCAGCCGACACCGCCGCTGAAGGCGACCGGCGCGCCCGTTTCGCGGTTCAGCCAGAGGCCGTAGCGCAAACGTTCGAGCGAGGTGTCGGTCAGGCTGCTGACGCCGTATTCGGGCGCGAACGGCTGCGAGCCGGCGCCGAGGATGACGATCGCCACCGGCTTTTTCGCGGCGACCTCTGCCTTGAGCTCACGGACCCGGTCGAAGCTGAGCGCGGGCGGCGGCTGCAGCAGGAAGTGCGTCATGCCGCGCACCGCGCCCGTGCAGGCCGAGAGCCAGATCAGGACGACGCTCGTCAGGATGATCAGCCAGCCCAGGCCGCGGCGCGGCAGCAGCAGGCGGGCGCCGATCAGCGTCAGCAGCAGGAGAGGGACCGGTGGCAGGAGCAGCGCTCCCAGCATGGGCTTCCACGATTCGATCCCGAGCATGGCGAAGAAACTGTTCACGTTCGACTGGTTCCGGGTGGCTTGCCGCGAGCGGAGGCGGCCCGCGATTGTGCCCAACACAAGCACGCTTCGATCCAGCGTCCGGTCGCGGGCAATGGAGGCAGCGCCCGAGACGTGAGTCCCGAATGCTACGGAGCGAGACGTTCGCGCAGCCAGCTGCCATCGACGAGCCGATAGCGCAGGCGGTCGTGCAGGCGCGACTTTCGCCCCTGCCAGAACTCCCAGGCCTCGGGCTTGAGCCGATAGCCGCCCCAGTGCGGCGGCCGTGGCGGCATCAGCATGAACCGGGCGCCGTAACGCGCCGCATTGGCGACGAGCGTCGCCCGCGATGCGATCACCTGGCTCTGCGGCGAGGCCCAGGCGCCGATCCGCGAATCGAAGGGGCGCGACGCGAAGTAGGCGTCCGACTCCGCCTCGGACACTTTCTCGACCAGGCCCTCGATGCGGACGACCCGCTCGAGCTCGACCCAGTGGAACTGCAGCGCGGCGGCGGGCTGTGCGCCCAACTCCATGCCTTTGCGACTCTGGTAGTTGGTGAACCAGACGAGGCCACGCTCGTCGTAGCCCTTGACGAGGACGATCCGTGTCGATGGCCGCGAATCGGCGCCGACCGTGGCGAGCGTCATCGCGTTCGGCTCGGGAAGGCGGGCCGCGATCGCCTGCTCGAGCCATGCGGCGAACTGCTGCAGGGGATCGGCGGCGGAGGCGCCTTCGTCCAGCTCGGCGAGCTCGTAGCTCTTGCGCAAGGCGGCGATGTCCGTCATGGCGCGAGTATAGAAAGCGGGCCCGTGGCTCGTTTCGGGCCGGGTTGCGGTGCGGACATCACGCTAGTGCTTACGGGGAAGGCCTTACGTAGACCTCCTCTTCCTGATTCGGCGGCAGTCTTCCATTCTCCGGGCATGGCCACCGAGCGCATCGTCATCGTCCTCGCCGCCGGCCGTGGCTCGCGATTCGTCGCCGGCGCGCACAAGCTGGCAGCGCCGTTCGGCGATGCCGGCGTTCTGGCGACGACGCTTCGCCACGCGATCGCCAGCCACATGCCGGTCGTCGTCGTCACCACCGCGCCGTTCGCCGAGCTGGCGCGCAGCAGCGTCGCCGCCCGCGACGTGGTCATCCTGCCGGAAGTCGACACCGAAGACGGCCAGGGCCTCGGCATGGGGCATTCGATCAGTGCCGGGGTTCGGGCCACGCCGCACGCCGGCGGCTGGCTGGTCTTGCCGGGCGACATGCCGCTGGTGCGGCCGGCGACGCTGCAGGCGGTCGCGCGCGAGCTCGATCGTCATCCGGTCGTCTACGCGCAATACGGCGGCCGGCGCGGCCATCCGGTCGGCTTCGCCGCCGAGCTGTATTCGGAGCTGGTCGACCTGCGCGGCGACCAGGGCGCGCGCCGCCTCGTCGCCCGCTATCCGGCCATCGGCCTCGAGCTCGACGACCCGGGCATCCTCGTCGACATCGACACCGTCGACGACCTCGACGCGGCGCGGCGCGGCGCGGCGCCCGACGTCGCGTCGACAGCGACCGGCGGCCTGTCCCGCTAGCGCCGCATCCGGCCTCAGGCCGTCAGCGCGTGGCGGCGGGCGAGGGCGACGAGCCGCTCGATGTCGCGGTCGCGAATGCCGAAGTTGCGCAGTGACGCGGCGGTTTCGACCAGATACGACAAGGTGCTGCCATAGCGGCCGTTGGCGGAACGCAGGATCTCGACGATCTTGTCGTCGGGCAGCACGCCGGTGTGGCTCGGGCTCTTGCGATTGAGCGTGAAGGCGAGGGCGCGCACGGGGCCGAGCGGCGTGCGGCAAGGCAACCATTTTGGGTCGTACACGCCGGTGGACATTTCGCGGCACCAGAGCCGTTCGAGCTCGGCCTCGACGCGCGGCCGCTCGACGCGGTAGGCGCGGCCACGGCACGAGCCGCCGGCCACCAGTGCGAAGACCAGGCCCGGGCA
>DAIMIM010000299.1:0-4468 GCA_036722755.1 Caldimonas sp.
AGCAGCGCATGAAGAGATCGGGCGGCACCGGCACGTGGTAGCGCGGATGCGTCGCGTCCTTCCAGCCCTGGTCGATGAAGCGCTGGGTCAGCGTCTCCTGGTGCTTCAGCAGCTGGGCGTCGACGATCGCGTAGGCCGGCCCCTGCAGCGGCGCCGCATCCTTGCCGCGGGCGAGCAGCGACTCGGCGAACGTCGCCGGCACGAGAAAGCTCACCTGCTCGCCGTCGACGCGCCGCGCGACGTTGATTCCGACGACGTGGCCCTGCTCGTCGAGCGCCGGCCCGCCGCTCATGCCGCCCGACAGCGCGCCGCCGAAGAAGATCTGCGGATAGAAGCTGCGCCGGACCATGCCGTTGTAGGTGCCCTGTGTCACGGCGAAGCCGACGTCGAGCGGATTGCCGAGCGAGTAGATGCGCTCGCCCTGTGCCAGCGGCTCGTCGGCGGAGCGGAAGGCGAGGGCGTCGAAATTGCGGCCGGCGGCGTCGGCCGCCCTCAAGAGGGCCAGGTCGTGCAGGACGTCGAGCTGCAGGATCTGCAGCGGCGCCTCGCGGCCATCGGCCGTCACGTAGACGAGGTCGTGGCGGTCGGGCGTCAGGGCAGCCTCGCTGACGACGTGGAAGTTGGTGACGATGAGGCCGCTCGAAGCGACGAGGAAGCCCGAGCCCACCGAGGTCTGGCTGGCGCGGCCCTTGAGCACGGTGCGAATCTGCACGAGCGAAGGGCGCGCCTGCTCGTAGATCTTGCGCGCCGAGAGCGACACCGGCGCTGCCGCTGCGGCGAGGCCGCCCGGCGTGGCATCGAGCGGCGCGGATGCGGCCGGCCCGGCGCTCGGTCGCTGCACCGGAGGCGCAGCGAGGACGGTTGATGCCGCCGTTCCGATCAGGACCGAGCACAGCAGGAGGAGAGGCCGGAGGCAACTCATCGAAAAGCATTCTACGAGCGCGTTGCCGCGCGACACCACCGCATGCGCCCGGCGGTCTCGCCCCTGGGCAGATCGGGGTACGCGCGGCAGCACGCATTCGCTACAGTCGCGCCCTGATCACGACGGAGATCTCCCATGCGGCGCCGTACCCTTCTGAGCGCCAGCGCGGCTGCGCTGGCCATTCCCATGTTCGCCAAAGGCCAGGCGCTCGAAAAGCCCAAGCTGACGATCGCGGTCGGCGGCAAGAACCTCCTGTACTACCTGCCGCTGACGATCGCCGAGACGCAGGGCTACTTCAAGGCCGAAGGCCTGGAGGTGACGATCGCCGACTTCTCCGGCGGCTCGCGGGCGCTGCAGGCGCTCGTCGGCGGCAGCGCCGACATCACGTCGGGGGCATTCGAGCACACCATCAACATGCAGGTGAAGGGCCAGCGCCTGCGCGCCTTCGTCCTGCAGGGCCGGGCGCCGCAGATCGTGCTCGGCGTCAACACCAAGACGATGCCCAACTTCAAGTCGGTCGCCGAGCTGAAGGGCAAGAAGCTCGGCGTCACCGCGCCGGGCTCGTCGACCAATGTGCTCGCCAACTTCGTGCTCGGCAAGGCCGGCCTGAAGCCGGGCGACGTCTCGATCATCGGCGTCGGCGCCGGCAGCGGCGCGGTGGCGGCGATGCGCTCGGGGCAGATCGATGCCATCTCGAACCTCGATCCGGTGATCACGCTGCTCGTGCGCTCGGGTGACCTGAAGATTCTGTCCGACACGCGCGTCGTCGCCGAGGCCGACAGGGTCTTCGGCGGGCCGATGCCGGGTGGTTGCCTCTACACCCAGCAGGCCTTTCTCGACAAGCACCCGGCCACGGCGCAGGCGATCGTCAACGCCATGGTGCGCGCCGACAGGTGGATTCAGGGCGCCGGCGCGGGCGACATCATCAAGGCGGTGCCCGAGAGCTACCTGCTCGGCGACCGCGCCGTCTACGTCGATGCCTTCCTCGCCGCCAAGGCGGCGCTGTCGCCCGACGGCATGTTCCCGCCCGCGGGTGGCGAGACGGCGCGTCGCGCGCTCGCCAGCATCGACCCGGAGATCGCCGCCGCGAAGATCGACCTGGCCGCGATCTGGACCAACGACTACGCCAAGCGCGCCAACGCGACATTGACCAGGAGCTAGTCGCCGCGCGCGCACCGGTGACCGCCATGCATCACGACGCCGGCAACGGCGCAAATCCGCTCTCGGTGCGACACCTCTCGCCGTGATCACGTCGCTGCCGCAACCCGCACTGTCGCTGGTCGGCATGACATGCACGTTCGTCAGCATGCATCAGCCCGGCCAGCGCTACACGGCAGTTCGCGATGTCGCGCTGACCGTCGGCGCCGGCGAATTCGTCTCGGTGGTCGGTCCCACCGGCTGTGGCAAGAGCACGCTGCTCAACGTCGCGGCCGGCCTGCTCGCACCCAGCGCCGGTCGGGTCGACGTGTTCGGCACACCGCTCTCCGGCATCAACCGGCGCGCCGGCTACATGTTCCAGGCCGAGAGCCTGATGCCGTGGCGCACGGCGCTCGGCAATGTCTCGGCCGGGCTCGAGTTCCACGGCATCGCCGACGCGCCGGCGCGTGCCAGCGACTGGCTCAAACGGGTCGGCCTCGGCGCCTTCGCCGACCGCTATCCGCACCAGCTCTCGGGCGGCATGCGAAAGCGCGTCAGCCTGGCGCAGACGCTCGCGCTCGACCCCGACATCATCCTCATGGACGAGCCCTTTTCGGCGCTCGACGTGCAGACGCGCCAGCTGATGGAAAACGAATTGCTCGCACTCTGGGCCGAGAAGAAGAAGGCGGTGCTCTTCATCACCCACGACCTCGACGAGGCGATCGCCCTGAGCGACCGCGTCGTCTGCCTGTCGGCCGGGCCGGCGTCGCATCCGATCGGCGAATTCGCGATCGACCTGCCACGGCCGCGCGATGTCGCCGAAGTGCGCGCGACGCCGCGCTTCGTCGAGCTGCACCAGGCGATCTGGGCGGTGTTGCGCGAAGAGGTGCTGGCCGGCTATCGGCAGCAACTCGCCGCCTGAAGATGAAGCATCTGCGTCTCCTGCAACTTGCCCTGCTGGTGGCGGTCTTCGCCGTCTGGTACGTGCTGACGGCGCCGGGCCTGCTGCCGAACGTCATGTTCGACAACGACCGCCAAGCGGCATTCTTCTTCGGCGAACCACTGAAGGTCTTCAGCCGCATCTGGGACTGGTTCGTCGTCCACCGCGATATCTACGAGCATCTCTGGGTCACGCTCGTCGAGACCGTGCTGGCCTTTGCGATCGGCACCGTGCTCGGCCTCGGTTGCGGCCTGTGGCTCGCGCTCAGCCCGCTTGCCGCGGCCATCACCGACCCGTACATCAAGGCGCTCAACAGCATGCCGCGCGTCATCCTGGCGCCGATCTTCGCGGTCTGGTTCGGTCTCGGCATCGCCAGCAAGGTCGCGCTCGGCGTGACGCTGGTGTTCTTCATCGTCTTCTTCAACGTCTACCAGGGCGTCAAGGAAGTGAGCCCGGTCGTGCTCGCCAACGCGCGCATGCTCGGCGCGTCGCGAAAGCAATTGCTTCGCCATGTCTACCTGCCGAGCGCGACGAGCTGGGTCTTCAGCTCGCTGCACACTTCGGTCGGGCTGGCCTTCGTCGGCGCGGTGGTCGGCGAATACCTCGGCTCGTCGCGCGGCGTCGGCTACCTGATCCTGCAGGCCGAGGGCTCGTTCGACATCGACACCGTGATGGCCGGCATTCTCGTGCTCACGGTCTTCGCGCTCGCCCTCGACGGCGCGGTCGGACGGATCGAGAGGCGCCTGATGCGCTGGCAGCCGGCCGCCGGCGAGACCGAAAAGCTCTGAGGCCCGCGACGGTCGGATGCGTCCGACGCCGTGGCGCGTCGCAGGCCGATGGCGCAACGCGAGTCCGTAGCGCACGCTTGGCTCAGATTCTGCGGAGTCCGCCATGAAATCCAGCACCCGATTCGCCTTGACTCTCCTTGTGGCCGCGACCTGCGCCGGCGTGGCGTTCGCGCAGTCGGATCCGGGCGCACCGCCCGCGCCGCAGGTGCATTCCGCCAACGGCATCGACTACGTCAATGGCGGTGCCGGCGTCGAGGCGCGGGACGCGATCGCCCAGTTGCAACCGGGCTTCGATCTGAAGCTCGTCTTCAGCAACGCGAGCGGCGAATATCTCGTCGCAGACCACGTCTCGGTCAAAAGCCGATCCGGCGAAGTCTTCGGCGTCGATCGCGCCGGGCCGCTGCTGCTCGTCAAGCTTCCTCCCGGCGACTACAGCGTCGTCGCCAGCGTCGAGGGAAAGACCGAGCAGCGCGCCGTCAAGGTCGGCGCCGGGCTGCGTACCGTGAACTGGAGCTTTCCCGCTCGCTGACGTTACTTCGGCGTCGGCATCGCGAACTCGGCGCCCTTGGGCGTCGACGCGGGCCAGCGCTGCATCACCGATTTCTGGCGCGTATAGAAGCGCACGCCCTCTTCGCCGTAGGCGTGCATGTCGCCGAACATGCTCGACTTCCAGCCGCCGAA
>DAIMIM010000300.1:0-4454 GCA_036722755.1 Caldimonas sp.
CGAGCGGCGCCGGGCGCAGCCGAAGCCAGGCCAGCGCCGCGCCGGCGAGCACGGGCTCGAGGCGTTCGCGGACCGTGCGGTGGTAGGCGTCGAGCCAGGCGATCTCGTCGGCGCGCAGCATCGCCGGCTCGAGGCAACGCGCGTCGATCGGGCACAGCGTCAGCGTCTCGAACTCGAGAAACTCGCCGAACTCGCTCGACACGCCAGCGCCGGCCGGAACGGCGAGCACGAGGTTTTCCACCCGCACCCCCCACTGCCCGGGGCGATACAGGCCGGGTTCGACGCTGGTGATCATGCCGGGCTGCATCGCCATCGTCGGGTCGGCAATGACGCGCGAGATCGACTGCGGACCTTCGTGCACGTTCAGGAAATAGCCGACGCCGTGGCCGGTACCGTGGCCGTAGTCGAGGCCGTGCTCCCAGAGCGGCACGCGGGCGATCGCATCGAGCATCGGCGAGAGCGTGCCGCGCGGAAAGCGCGCTCGCGACAGCGCGATCGTGCCGCGCAGCACCAGCGTCACGTCGCGTTTTTGCGCCGCCGTGAGCGTGCCGACCGGCCACATGCGGGTGATGTCGGTGGTGCCGCCGCGGTACTGCGCGCCGGAGTCGATCAGCAGCAGGCCGTCGCCTTCGATGGTGGCGTGCGATGCCTCTGTCGCGCGGTAGTGCGGCATCGCCCCGTTGGCGTTGAAGGCGGCGATGGTGCCGAAGCTCGGGCCGACGTAGCCGCGACGCTTCGATCGCGCGACGGTGAGCTCGGCGTCGATCGTCAGCTCGGTGATCGGCGTCGTGCGTGCAGGATCGGCCAGCGCCGCTTCGAACCACGCATAGAACTCGCACATCGCCGCGCCGTCCTCGATCATGGCGCGCCGCACGTGGCTGGCCTCGCTGTCGCTCTTGCGGCTTTTCGCCAACGTGCTTGGATTGATGCCTTCGACGATCCGTGCCGGCGTGCGCCGGCGAGTGCCGAGCGTGACGCGCTTCGGATCGACCAGCAGCGTCGTATCGGCGGGCAGGGCGGCGAGGGCCGCACCCCAGACGTCGTAGCCGGCGATGTCGACGCCGTCGGCGGCGAGCGCGGCACGCAGCGCGGCATCGATCTTCGATTCGCTGACGAAGAGCGTCGTCCGCTCTGGGCCGACCAGCAGGTGCGCCAGGAAGACCGGGTTGTAGCTGACGTCGGCGCCGCGCAGGTTCAGCAGCCAGGCGATGTCGTCGACGGTCGAGACGACGTGGTGGGTCGCGCCCGCGTCGCGCATCGCCGCGCGAACCCGCTGCAGCCGGCTGGCGCGCGACTCGGCGGCCTCCGGGCCGAGGTGCTCGTAGACGGGTGCGACCGGTGTCGTCGGCCGATCGTTCCAGGCTGTCGCGAAGACGTCGAGGTCGCTGCGCAGGCGGATGCCGCAGCGGCCAAGCTCGGCTTCGAGCTGGCGTGCCGCGCCGAGGCCGAGCACGTCGCCGTCGACGGCGACGGCGTCACCCTTGCCGACCTGCTGGCAGAGCCAGTCGATGTGCTGGGCGCCGGCGGGAGTCGGGATCCGGACCAGCTCGATGCCGCTGCCCGCCAGCTCGCGCTCGGCCTGGACCCAGTAGCGGCTGTCGGCGAACAGCGCCGCGCGGTCGAGCGTGACGACCAGCGTCGCGACCGAGCCGGTGAAGCCCGAGGCCCATTGCCTGCCCTGCCAGTGCGCCGGCAGGTATTCCGAGAGATGCGGGTCGCTCGAGGGGATCAGGACGGCGGCGCAGCGCTCGTTGCGCAACACGTCGCGAATACGTTCGATGCGCAGGCGGGCGGGCGATGTTCGAGTGTCCATGGCAGTGATTCTAGGAGCGGGCTGGCGGCCCCGATGGCGGCTCGGCGACGACGCGGGCCGAGCGCTCGTACGTGAAATACGCCCATGCCCACTCGACCATCACCATCAGCCGATTGCGAAAGCCGATCAGGAAATAGATGTGCGCGAACAGCCAGAAGAGCCAGGCGGCGAGGCCGCTGAAGCGCAGGGTGCCGAGGCCGGGAACGGGAAGCTCGACGATGGCGGCCTTGCGACCGACGGTGGCGAGGCTGCCGTAGTCGCGGTAGCGAAACGGCCGCGTCGGCTCGCCCTTCAATCGGCGCAGCACGTTGGCCGCGGCCGTGCGCCCCATCTGCTTGGCGGCCGGGCTGATGCCGGGCACGGCCGTCGGCGGGCCGCTGCCGTGGCTCATCGCCGCGGCCAGGTCGCCGACGACCGAGATGTCCGGATGACCGGCGATGCTGAGGTCGGGCTCGACGACGACCCGGCCGGCGCGGTCGAGCCTCGCGCCGGTGCCCCTGGCGATCTCGGCGCCGAGCGGCGAGCCGGCGATGCCGGCGGCCCAGACCACGGTGCGGCAGGCCAGGCGCACGGTGGTCGTCACGCCGCCGTGTTCCGTTTCGTAGGACACCCCCTCGGCATCGATGTCGGTCACGCGCGATCCGGTGCGGACATCGACGCCGAGCCGACCGAGCTGCTCGCGGGCACGCTGCGACAGCATCGGCACGAACGCCGTCAGCACGCGATCGCCGCCTTCGAGCAGGATGACGTGCGTGCGCGCGGAATCGATGTGCCTGAACTCGCGCAGCAAGGTGTGTTGCGCGATCTCGCTCATCGTGCCGGCCATCTCGACGCCGGTCGGGCCACCGCCGATGACGACGAAGGTCATCCATGCGGCGCGCGACGCGTCGTCGCCGGCGCGCTCCGCGCTTTCGTAGGCGCCGACGATCCGCGCACGGATGGCGAGCGCATCGGCCAGCGTCTTCAGGCCCGGCGCATCCGGCGCCCATTCGTCGTGGCCGAAGTAGCTGTGCGTCGAGCCGGCGGCGACGATGAGGTGGTCCCAGCCGATCGCGTCGCCGCCGTCGAGCGTCGCGATGCGCGCCGAGGCGTCGATGCGCCGGACCTCTGCCTTCAGCACCGTCAGGTTGCCGCGCTTCATCTCGGGCAACAGCACGTGGCGGATCGGCGCGCTGATGGCAGGCGCGCTCAGGCCCGCTGTCGCGACCTGGTAGAGCAGCGGCTGGAACAGGTGGTGGTTGGTCCGGTCGACGAGCGTGATCTCGACATCGGCCTTCGAGAGCGCGCGCACCGCCTCGATGCCACCGAAGCCGCAGCCGATCACGAGAACGCGGGGCCGCATCGTCATGGCGGCGATTGTCCCTTTTCACGAGAGCGCAGAGGCCGCGCTATCCTGCGCCGCCTATGCGACTTCTCCTCGTCGAAGACGACCGCATGATCGGCGAGAGCCTGCAACGCGCGCTTCGCCTCGAAGGCTATGCGGTCGACTGGGTCCGCGACGCCGCCACCGCCGACGGCACGCTCGCCAGCGAGCGCTTCGACCTGGTGCTGCTCGATCTCGGCCTGCCCGCGGGCGCCGGCGGCAGCGGCAGGCTGGCCGACGGCATCGACGTGTTGCGCGCGGCGCGGGCGCGCCACGATCCGACGCCGGTCATCGTCCTGACGGCGCGCGACGCGCGCGGCGATCGCGTCGCCGGCCTCGACGCCGGCGCCGACGACTATCTCGTCAAGCCCTTCGAGCTCGACGAGCTGAACGCGCGCATCCGGGCGGTGCTGCGGCGCCATGCCGGCCGTGCCGAGCCGCTGCTTGCAGCCGGCGGCGTGACGCTCGATCCGGCGAACCGCCGGGTCGCCCTGAACGGCGCTCCGGTCGTGCTCTCGGCGCGCGAGTTCGCCGTCCTCGAGGCGCTCATGGCCAAGCCGGGCGCGGTGCTGTCGCGCTCGCAGCTCGAGGATCGCCTGTACGGCTGGGGCGAAGAGATCGAGAGCAATGCGGTGACGGTCTATATCCATCAGCTGCGCCGCAAGCTCGGCAGCGACTTCATCCACAACGTGCGCGGCGTCGGCTACTTCGTCGATGCGACGCCATGAGCCTCGCCCGGCCGCCCGAAGAGGCTCATTCCCGCTCGGCGGGACCGGCCGAAGGCCGTAGGGTGCACCAATGAGCTCGATCCGCGTTCGCCTGCTGGTGTCGCTGCTCGCGCTGCTGCTGCTCGCCGCCGCGGCGATGGGCGCGGTGACGTACCGCAACGTGCTCGGACAAGCCGAAGCGCTGTTCGACTACCAGCTCGAGCAGATGGCGTTGTCGCTGCGCGACCAAGGCGAGATCGCGGCGGCGCAGGCCGACAGCCTGGCCGACGCGAAGCTCGACTTCGTGGTCCAGATCTGGACCGACGACGGCCGCAACATCTACGCCTCGCAGCCGCACACGTCGCTGCCGGCGCGGGCGTTGCTCGGGCTGGCCACGGTCAACGTCGACGGGCGGGCCTGGCGCACCTACAGCGTCGCCACGCACGAGCGCGTGATCCAGGTGGCGCAACCGGTCGAGATCAGGCAACGGCTGGCGGCGCACGCTGCCTGGAAAAGCAGCCTGCCGCTGCTGCTGATGGCACCTTTCGCGGCGCTCGTCATCGGTTGGCTG
>DAIMIM010000301.1:0-4451 GCA_036722755.1 Caldimonas sp.
ACGGCAGGCGAGCCTTGATCTTGCCATCGAGCGTGGTCGTCATCAACACGCTGCGCCCTTGTAACTTGGTCGCGTAGACGAGCAGGCGCCCGTTCGGCGCGAAGCTGGGATGCTCGTCGTCGCTCGTGTCGGTGAGCGGAGCCGGTTGCGCGCCCGGGCTCGACAGGTCGAGCGTCGAGAGGCGAAAGGCATTGCCACTGCGCGCGACGTAGGCCAGCGTGCGCCCGTCGGGGCTGACGCTCGGGCTGATGTTGTAGCTGCCGGCAAACGTGATGCGCTCGACCTTGCCGCCCGGCATGGCCATGCGGTAGATCTGCGGGCTGCCGCCCCGGTCGCTCGTGAAGTAGAGCCAGCGACCGTCGCTCGAGAATTGCGCCTCGGTATCGATGGCCTGGCTGGTGGTCACGCGGCGCGCGTTCTCGCCGCCCTTGCCGATCAGAAAGAGCTGCGAGCCGCCGTCGCGCGACAGCGTGACGGCGAGCGTCTGCCCGTCGGGCGACCAGGCCGGGGCGCTGTTCGAGCCGCGGAAATCGGCGATCGCGCGGCGCTCGCCGGTGGCCACGCTGTGCACGAAGACGACCGCCTTTTGCCGCTCGAACGACACGTAGGCCAGCTCCTTGCCGTTCGGCGACCAGGCCGGCGAGATGATCGGCTGGGCGCTGTTGAGCGCGACCTGGCCGTTCTCGCCATCGGCGTCGGCCACGCGCAGCGTGTAGCGCGAGCCGGCCCGCGTCACGTAGGCGATCCGGGTCGAGAAGACGCCCTTTTCGCCGGTCAGCTTCTCGTAGACGAAATCGGCGATGCGGTGCGACGCGAGGCGGACCTCGGGCGCCTCGACGGCGCTGCTCTGGCCGCCGAGCTCGCTGCCCTTGACGACGTCCCACAGCTTGAAGCGGATGTCGAAGCGGCCGTCGGCCAGGCGCGCCACCGAGCCGCCGAGCAACGCATCGGCCGAGCGGGCGCGCCATTCGCCCATCGCCGGCTGGCTCGTCTCGTCGAGCGTGGCACTGGAATCGACGACGCGAAAGGCGCCGCTTCGCTCGAGGTCGGCGCGGATGATGGACGACGGCGACTGCCCGCTCCTGTCCTCGTCGCGAAAGCGCGGGATGGCGATCGGCAGTTGCGTCGCGCCGACGCCGGAGATCTCGACCCTGAATTGCGCGAAGGCGCTGGGCGCGGCCAGAAGGACCGCACCGGCGACGCAGAAGTGCCGTCGGTCGATGGACATGGTCAGGCCTGACCCGTTTCTGGCCGGTTGGTTCAATGCGATGGCGTGGCTCCTCCGTGGTCTCTTGGCAAGTGGCGTGCGAGCTCGGCCATCTTCAGATAGCGCCAGAAGGTGCCTTCGGCGCCGTAGACGGCCAGCACCAGGCCGGCGCCCCCGTCGAGAAAGCCGCCGCGCACGACGTAGCCGCGCACGAAGGCCCAGGCGGCATGGCCGATCGCCGCCGCCAGCGAGCCGCGCCCGCCCGCCGCGACCCTTTCGGCCGCGCCTTCGCTGCTGTAGCGATTCAATTTTGCCAAGGCGTCGTCGAGGGTCGGCATGGTCTCGTGCAAAAGCTCGCCGGCGAGCCTTCCCACTGCAACGTCGGCGACGACGCGTTCGTGCACACGATCGGCGGAGAAACGCGCCTGGCCGCGACGAAAGAGCCGCACGACGCGGTCCGGATACCAGTCGCCGTGGCGGATCCAGCGCCCGGCGAAGCGGGACAGGCGCGAGAGCTCGTACGCCGCTGGCCCCGCGTCGTCGGCGATGGCGCGCCGGATGCTGACGGCGAGCTCGGGCGTGACGCGCTCGTCGGCGTCGATCGCCAGCACCCAACGGCCGGTCGCCCGGTCGAGCGCGCGCTGCTTCTGCGCGCCGAAGCCGGGCCAGTCGTCGGTGTCGACGACGCTGGCGCCGAATCGTCGGGCCCGCTCGCGGGTGTCGTCGCTGCTGTGCGAGTCGACGACGATCCATTCGTCGGCAAAGGCGACCGACGCGAGGCAGGCGTCGATGCGGGCCGATTCGTTCTTCGTGATGAGGATGACAGAGAGCGTGGGTGCAGGCATGCGCCGTGGTGTTGCGCGGGGAATTGTAGGCAGCGGGCGGCCGCCCCTCGATAATGCCGCGCCATGACCACGCCCGCGACGCCGCTGCGCGAGCGCCTCCGCCGCATCGCCCCGTTCTTCAGGAACAGTCGGCGCGGCTTCGTGATCGCGTTCGTCGGGGCGATCGTCGGGGCGGCGACGGAGCCGGCGATTCCTCTTCTGCTGCGCTGGCTGATCGACCATGGCTTTCAGCTCGGCGGCGTGCCCCTCTGGATCGTGCCCGTCGCCGTGATCGGCCTGACGTTCGTTCGCGGCCTGGCCGGCTTCGTCGCGCAATACGGGATGTCGTGGGCCGCCAACCGCGGGGTGCTCGAGCTCCGCGCCGCCATGTTCGCGCGCCTGCTCGACGCGCAGCCGGCGCTGTTCACGCGCAACATGGCCAGCAACCTGATCAACACCCTGACCTTCGAGGTGCAGAACGGCGCCACGCAGCTGGTCTACGCGCTCCAGGACCTGGTGCGCGATTCGCTCATGCTGGTGGCGATGCTCGCCGTGCTTCTGTACCTCAACTGGCAGCTCACCCTGGTCGTCGCGGTGCTCATGCCTGCCGTCGCCTTCGTGATGCGCTACTACAGCCGCCGCCTGCACCACTTCACTGTCGAGGGCCAGAAGGCCACCGACGAGCTCGCCTACGTCGTCGAGGAAAACGTCAATGCCTGGCGCAGCGTGCGGCTGCATGCCGCCGAGCCGGTGCAGGCGAATCGCTTCCGGATCGTCAGCGAACGGCTGCGCCGCACCACCATCAAGGCCATGACGGCGTCGGCGACGATGACGCCCATGACGCAGGTGATCGCATCGGTGGCACTCGCCACCGTGATCACCGCGGCCCTGTGGCAAAGCGGCCATGACAAGACGACCGTGGGCGGCTTCATCGCCTTCATCACGGCCTTGCTGCAGCTGATCTCGCCGATGAAGCACCTCGCGGAGATCTCGGCGCCGATCACGCGCGGCATGGCTGCGCTCGACAAGGGAGTCGGCCTGATGGACTCGACGCCGGCGGAAAGCGGCGGCAGCTTCGACCCGGGCCGCGCCACCGGCCGCATCGAGTTGCAAGGCGTGAGCGTCGCCTACCGCGGCGACCAGGCGTCGGCGCTCGATGGCGTGACGCTGGCCTTCGCGCCCGGTGAAGCCGTGGCGCTGGTCGGCCCGTCGGGCGCCGGTAAGACGACCCTGGTGAACCTGCTGCCACGCTTCATCGAGGCGACCTCCGGCCGCGTCCTCCTCGACGGCGTGCCGCTAGGCGAATGGAACGTCGCCGCGTTGCGCCGGCAGATCGCGCTCGTCAGCCAGGACGTCTCGCTCTTCAACGACAGCGTCGCCGCCAACGTCGCGCTCGGCGCCGAGATCGATCGCGAGCGCGTGCTCGCCGCGCTGCGCGCCGCCAACCTGCTCGAATTCGCGCGGAGCCTGCCCAACGGCATCGACACCATCGTCGGCCACAACGCCAACGAGCTCTCGGGCGGCCAGCGCCAGCGCCTGGCGATCGCCCGAGCCATCTACAAGGACGCGCCGATCCTCATCCTCGACGAAGCGACCTCGGCGCTCGACTCCGAATCGGAGCGGCTCGTGCAAGACGCGCTCGAGACGCTGATGCGCGGCCGCACCAGCGTCGTCATCGCGCACCGGCTGTCGACGATCGAGCACGCCACCCGGATCGTCGCCCTCGACGCCGGCCGGATCGTCGAGCAGGGCTCGCACGCCGAGCTGCTTGCACACGGCGGCCTCTATGCTCGCCTTCACGCGTTGCAATTCAGGAGCTAGACCATGAGCGACAGCAAGCCGATCAGCCGCTTTCCGGTGCCGGATCTCGCCGACGTGCCCGAGGACGTGCGCGCGATGATCCTCGCCGTCCAGGACAAGGCCGGCTTCGTGCCGAACGTGTTCCTCACGTTCGCGCACCGGCCCGCCGAATTCCGCGCCTTCTTCGCCTACCACGACGCGCTGCTGCTGCGCGAGACCGGGCCGAACGGGTTGACCAAGGGCGACAAGGAAATGGTCATCGTCGCGACCAGCGGCGCCAACCGGTGCCTCTACTGCGTCGTCGCCCACGGCGCTCTGCTGCGCATCTACGAAAAGAAGCCGCTGGTCGCCGACCAGGTCGCGGTCAACTACCGAAAGGCCGACATCAGCGACCGGCAGAAGGCGATGCTCGCCTTCGCGATGAAGGTCTGCGACGACTCGGCCGCGATCGGCGAAGCCGACTTCGCGGCGCTGCATGCGCACGCCTTCAGCGACGAGGACGCCTGGGACATCGCCGGCATCACCGCGCTTTTCGGTCTCTCGAACCGCATGGCCAACGTCACGGCGATGCGCCCGAACGACGAGTTCTACCTGATGGGCCGGGTGCCGAGAGACAAGCG
>DAIMIM010000302.1:0-4444 GCA_036722755.1 Caldimonas sp.
TTCATGTTCGCCGGCACGACGGGCAGGGCGAAGCGGCGCGGCCCGAACTCCTGCGACGGATCGCATTCCGAGCGGCTCTCGACCCGGCATTTGCGTGGCAGGAGGAGAACGTTGTCGTAGTCGAAGATTTCCATGGCATCGGGCCGATCCGCGCAAGCGAAAACGGGCACCTCTGTGAGTGCCCGTGGCCGCATTCTACGCAAGGTGCGGCTCCTAGAATGCGTCGATGAACCTGTCCCCCACGGGCGTGCGGCCTTCGCCGCTGCTCGAGCACCTGAATCCCGAGCAACTGGCAGCCGTGACGCTGCCGCCCGAGCCGGCCCTGATCCTCGCCGGCGCCGGCTCCGGCAAGACCCGCGTGCTGACGACTCGGATCGCCTGGCTGATCCAGACCGGCCAGCTCTCGCCCGGCGGCGTGCTCGCCGTCACCTTCACCAACAAGGCCGCCAAGGAGATGCTGGTGCGTCTCGACGCAATGCTGGCGATCCCCGTGCGCGGCATGTGGGTCGGCACCTTCCACGGCCTGTGCAACCGCTTCCTGCGCGCCCACTGGAAGATGGCGGCGCTGCCGCAGGGGTTTCAGATCCTCGACACGAGCGACCAGCTCTCGGCCGTCAAGCGGGTGATGAAGGCGATGAACCTCGACGAGGAGCGCCACGTTCCCAAGCAGGTGACGTGGGCGATCGCCGGCGCCAAGGACGATGGACTCCGCCCGAAGGACATCGAGGTGCGCGACGAGCAGAGCCGGGTCATGGTCCAGGTCTACGCCGCCTACGACGCGCAATGCCAGAGGGAAGGCGTCGTTGATTTCGCCGAGCTCATGCTACGCACCTACGAGCTGATGCGCGACAACACGGCGCTGCGCGAGCACTACCAGCGGCGCTTTCGCCACATCCTGGTCGACGAGTTCCAGGACACCAACAAGCTCCAGTACGCCTGGCTCAAGATGTTCGCCGGGCCGCCCGAGCACGGCTGCGCGCTCTTTGCCGTCGGCGACGACGACCAGAGCATCTACGCCTTTCGCGGCGCGCAGGTCGGCAACATGGCGTCGTTCGAGCGCGAGTACCACGTCAAGACGGTGATCAAGCTCGAGCGCAACTACCGCTCGTTCGGCAACATCCTCGATGCCGCCAACCAGCTCATCTCGAAGAACTCGCGCCGCCTCGGCAAGAACCTGCGTACCGAAGCGGGCCCGGGCGAGCCGGTCCGCATCCACGAGGCGCCGAGCGATTTCGCCGAGGCGCAATGGTTCATCGAGGAAGCGCAGCAACTGCACCGCGAAGGCACGCCGCGCCACGAGATCGCGCTGCTCTACCGCAGCAACGCGCAGAGCCGGGTCATGGAGAGCGCGCTCTTCAACGCCTCGATTCCGTACAAGGTCTACGGCGGCTTGCGCTTCTTCGAGCGGGCCGAGGTCAAGCACGCGCTCTCGTACCTGCGGCTGATCGAGAACGCCAACGACGACACCAGCTTCCTGCGCGTCGTCAACTTCCCGGCGCGCGGTATCGGCGCGCGCACCATCGAGCAGCTGCAGGACGCGGCGCGTGACAGCGGGCGCAGCCTTTACCAGAGCGTCGGCTCCGTGACCGGCAAGGGTGGCGTCAACCTGTCTGCGTTCGTCGCCAGGATCGAGGCGATGCGCGACGCGACGCGCGGCCTGACCCTGCGCGAGATCATCGTCCACATGCTCGAGGCCTCGGGGCTGGTCGACTTCTACAAGACCGATCGCGAAGGCAAGGACCGGCTCGAGAACCTCGAGGAGCTCGTCAACGCCGCCGAGGCGTTCGTGACGCAGGAAGGCTTCGGCAAGGACGCGATCGCCTTGCCGGTGGACGAGGTCGGCGCCAGCAGCGGTTTCGCCGCGTTTGCCGCAGCCGCATCTGCCGACGCCGCGGGCCGCGCCGAATACACGACGCCGGGAGCGGAGACCGTGACGACGGGCGAGATCGTCGCGCCGCCGCGTATCGTGCCCGACGCCGAGACCGGCGAGATCATGTCGCCGCTGGCGGCGTTCCTCACCCATGCGTCGCTCGAGGCCGGCGACAACCAGGCGCAGGCCGGGCAGGACGCGGTGCAGCTCATGACCATCCATTCCGCCAAGGGCCTGGAGTTCGACTGCGTCTTCATCTCGGGTGTCGAGGAAGGTCTCTTCCCGCACGAGAACTCGGCAACCGATCTCGACGGGCTCGAGGAAGAGCGCCGGCTGATGTACGTCGCCATCACACGGGCCAGGAAGCGCCTCTACATCAGCTTCTCGCAGACGCGCATGCTGCACGGGCAGACGCGCTACAACGTGAAGAGCCGCTTCGTCGACGAGCTTCCCGAAGCGGCGCTGCGCTGGATCACGCCGAAGAACCAGGGCTTCGGCTCGGGCTTTTCACGCGAGTACAGCAACGCCTGGCAGCGCGGCACGGGGCTGCATTCGATCGTCGGCGCTGGCCGCGTCACGCCGTTCGGCGCCTCGCTCGCACCGTCCGCGGCAGCGACGCACGGCTTGCGTTCCGGGCAGGGCGTCTTTCACGCCAAGTTCGGCGAGGGCGTGGTCCTCACGCTCGAAGGCAGTGGCGACGACGCGCGGGCGCAGGTCAACTTCAGCCGGCATGGCATGAAGTGGCTGGCGCTCAGCGTCGCCAAGCTGACGCCGGTCGATTGAGCGCCGCACGCCGGCACACCATTTGCCTGTGAGTCGCATGAACCGGCCTGTGCCCGACAGCGTCTTGCCTCGCGGTCGCTTCCGGCGCGCAGCGCTGGCGTCCGTCGCCATCGTCGCGCTGGCCGCTTGTGCGAGCGGGCCGCCGGTCGATGCCCAGTGGACGGATGCGCAACTCGGCGCCCGGTCCGGCTTGTTGCACGGCGCGCGCGTGCTCGTTGCCTGCGATGCGTTCGATCTCGTGGTTCAGCGGATCTGCCAGGACCAGGTCGCCAGCGAGGTGGTCGCCCGCGGCGCGACGCCGGTGTTCGTCGCGGCGGGAACACCGCTCGCGACCGATCGTCCAGTCGACGCGCAGCTGCTCGACGCGGCACGCAGCGCCGGTGCGGCGGCCCTGCTGGTCGTCAGCGTCGCGCCAGCGGCCACCGAGGTCAGCCCGGGCTTTTCGCTCGGTATCGGCGGCTTCGGTTTCGGCAGCCGAAGCGCCGTCGGCGTCGGTGTGGCCGCGCCCATCGGCGGCGGCAAGGTGACGACAGGCTATGCCGCGAACGGCCGCATCACCGAGGTCGCCGGCGGGCGGCTGGTGTGGACGGCGCGGGCCACCTCAGCGCCGACGGCCGATGTCAACGCTCAGCTGGGCGAGTTGTCACGGGCCGTGCTCGACGCCGCTGAGCGCGCCGGCCTCTTCTGATCCCGCCGCGCCGCCGCGTCCTCCCATGAGAAGGCGTCGGCGCCGACAACCGGTGCACGAGCGCCGTCGACGCGATCGGTCAGACGCCGACCTCGTCGAGCTCGCGGTAAACGTCGCGCAGCCACATCTTGACGCGCTGCCGGTCCATCAGGCCGAGGCCGCTCGAGTCCTTCTCGGTGCTCTTGGCCTTCCAGAAGCTGCTGCTGGTGTTGTCGATCTTCTGGATCACGCTCTCGTTCAGCTTCTTGATCGAGACGACGTGGGCGCCCATGCCGATCGCGCGCGCCTGTTCGCCCGACTGCTCGAGCGTGCCGAAGTCGCTGCCGCGCACCTGGTTGCGCACCAGCACATAGGTGAGGCCGGTGCCGAAGCGGTCGAGCACGCGGCGGAGCAGATCGACCGAGTCCTTGCCGGCGTCCATGACGTGCCAGTAGAAGAGCTTCATGCCGAGCTCGTCGGCCAGGCTCAGAACGCCGGCCTCTTCCATCCAGGTGGCGAGTGGGGCGTGCGTCTGTGCCGCCAGGTCGACGAGGATGCGCCGGCCCGGCTGGTCGACCGCGGCCTCGACGATCGCGTCGAGCGACTCGACCTTGTCGACCGTCACCGGCGACGCATAGCCGGCGTAGAAGCGCATCAGGGCGCCGTGCGAGCGGTCGGTGTCGAAGCCGAGAAAGGGCAGCTCCTTGTCGATCAGGTACTGGGCCAGAACCCGCGCCATCAGCGACTTGCCGACGCCGCCTTTTTCGCCGCCGATGAAATGGATGTTCGTTGTCATCGGGCGATTGTCACTTGGGAGCCGGAGCGCCGCCTGGCGTGGCGACGTCGATGGTCTTCTCGACGACCTTGCCGGCGACGCGGACGGTGCTGCCGACGACCGCCCCGCCCACCGACACTGCCGCGCCGCCGACCGATACGGCGGTAGAAGCGGGCAGCCCGCCCCGCGACGGCGTACCGAGCGCCGGCTCTACCTGCAGACTATTGAGCAGCGTGGCCCGCTCCGTGGATTCGGCGAGCACCTCGGCATAGAGTTGGTCCGGCCAGGTGTCCCGCCGCGCCTGACCGGCATGCAGAGCGAGGGTGAAGGCGGAGATTAAGGCCACGGA
>DAIMIM010000303.1:0-2011 GCA_036722755.1 Caldimonas sp.
AGGCGACGCCGAGAGTCGACAGCGCGCGCGAAGTCGGCATCGCCAGCGCCATGCTCTCGCGCGCCTGCGACCTCGACATTCAGCTTGTCGTCATGGGCGCCTACGGGCACTCTCGCTGGAAGGAACGCATGCTTGGAGGTGCGACCCGCGGCCAGCTTATGGCGATGACTGCGCCGGTGCTGATGTCATGCTAGCCGCCGACGCGACCGCAGTGTGCAGCGCTTCGCGTCCCGACCCGCATTTCCGCACGTCCCTGCGACGCCGGCCCCCGAGAAATATCACCACTGGAGACCATCATGACTACCCACCGTGCCGTCGTCTGGGCCGATCCCCCGCTCGGCCACCGTCCTTCAGCTCGACGAACAGCACACGCCCGTCCGCACGGTGCATACCCACCCGCATCCCACCGCCCAGCACGGCAGCGCCGTTCGGACGGAGCATGAGTTCTTCGGCGAGGTGTGCGACGAGCTCGGCCGCTTCGACCAGATCCTCGTGGCTGGGTCGCATACGGCCCCGGCCGACCTGCGCCACTACGCCGGCAAGCACCGCCCGCAGACCGCCGCGTGCATCGTCGGGTACGAGATCGCGGACCATCCCCACCGACAACCAGCTGGCGGCGTTGGCACGCAAGTACTTCGTGGCGCACGACCGCATGTCGGCGTCGTGACGTCGCCGGCGCGAGCGTGATCGAGCCAAAACCGCGTTATATGGAGACCTGTGGCGCGAAACCATACGCATAGAGCCACAGCAACGCAAAGGCAAAGGGCAGGACGATCGGCGTCACACGGACGAGCGCGTGAATGCGATTGCCGATGGATCGGCCTCCGGCGCTTGTGCGGTTCGCCACCATCGTGCGCTCGTAGGCCTCGAGCGCCAGGGACTCCGAAAGGGACAGCTTGAGCCGGTCCTTGATCTGGCCGACCAGCCTTGCCTGCTCGCGAAGGTAGACCTCCTGTGCCCAGGTCGCGGCGTAGATGGACGCCAGGATCAGTACGGAAAGAGCGACGCCGGCGAGGGGAAGAACCTGGTGGAAGAAGGCCTGCCACAGGAAACCTACGTTCCACGACGTCGCATAGGCGGTGAGGAGGAAGGCCTGTGAAGTGACGTACCAGGTGACCCGGCTCGCAATGAGCGTGTCCTCCGCCTGGATATCTTCGCGCAAGGACTGCAGGGCGCCGGCCGGTGTCAGCGACTCGGGCTGCACTGTGGCGGCAGGGATGAAGGCAGGGATCGGCCGTGGGTGTCGGGGCGCTTTCGCAGGAGTCGTCATCCGTCCAGCATGGAGCCAACGGCGGCGCGCGACCTTGATCCTACGCAACGTTCGCCAAGGCGCGGCTCGGCGCGATGCGAGGGCGGGCCACGCCGGTTCAGGACCGAGAAGATCCCTTGATCCAGCTCAATCCACCGCGCCGCAGCCGGCCGACGGTGAGGAAATCGAACCGTCGTTCCCCGAAGGTCCGGAGGAGAGCCGGATCGACGCGGTTCGGTTCACGGCGCCATTGACTCATGGCACGCCGTCGCTGAATTGATCCGCATCAAACCGGCTCGCGGTCGCGGCCCTAGATTGAACGTCTTCCAAAACACCTATGAAGGAACGACATGGCAAACGCAACCTCTCGCGGCACCACCGCCTCGCAGCGCAAGCCCTCAGCGACGAACCTAGTCTGGCCGACCTTCACGCTCGACCTTTTCCTGAAGGTGCAGCAAGCGCAATGGGATGCCTACAACACGCGGCAGCAATCCCTGCTGGCGTGGAATAAGGATCTGTGGGAGCAGTGGGCCTGTCACTTCGCCGGCGGCGTGCCGATCGACGGCTGAGACTCGTGTGCGCGGGTCAGCGCATACCGGTCGGCTGTGGCGACCATGCAGGCCGTTCGCCAGACAAGGAATCGACGACGACGAGGAAGCGGCCTGACCACGGCGTCTGGGAGCGATCGCCGCGAAGCACCCAGAGCCGACGACCTTCGCTGAGTCCTTGCTCGTAGTCCTCGTCGAGCACCGCGAAGCGGTC
>DAIMIM010000303.1:2111-4434 GCA_036722755.1 Caldimonas sp.
TCGAAAACCCGCATGCCCTTGCGCCCATAGCCGCGAATGCCGAGTTCGTTCTTGGTTCCAAGCGCCCGAAAATCCATGTTGTCGAGCGAGTGGCCGTAGACGCCGGTCGGAGTGACGAAATGGTCGAACCGTCCCGGTTGCCCGGTCGAGACCGGCGACGCGCCGACCAACTGCCAAGCTTGGCCTCGGCCCCAGAACAGGAGTAGCGCCTGCACCTGCGGGCTGCGATCCACCAGGACGACGAAGTGGGACGCTTCGATGCGCACCCCGGCGTCGGCGAGGCTCTTGTCGAGCAACCGCGCGTACCGCTCGATGGCCTCGGACGGCGGCCGAAGCCGCTGCGCCACCGTGACTTCGAAGGCTGCCGCCAGCGGAACGTCGAGGTGCGCCGAAGGTGACGCAGCAGCGGGCGGTCCGTTGTCATCGAAGCTCTGGCCGTCGGACCGAGGGGCCACCGCAGCGAGGAGCGTCGCTGCCGTGGCGGCGACGGCCAGAAGAAAGGGGCGGCGACGGAGCATCATGAAACAGACACTGCGGATTCGGTGCGCGCGGTTTCAGCAGCGAAGGTCCCGTCGCCTTGATGCACGTCAAGGTCTGCTCACGCTGAGTTCCTAGACTGGCTCGGTCGGGTGGCGCTCGGCGCCGCCGACTTCAAGAACCGCTGAAGGAGCAACCTCAATGAATGCACTGACCCGTTTCGATCGCCTCGACGATCTCTTTCCCGAACTGTTCCGCCGCTTCGCGCGCCCTGCCTCGCTGGCGGATGCCGCGCCTGCCGATATCCGCATCGACGTTACCGAGAACGACAAGGACTACCAGGTCCGTGCCGAAATCCCGGGCGCCAAGAAGGAAGACATCCGCATCACGGTCGACGGCAACTTCGTGTCGATCAGCGCCGAAGTGAAGAAGGAAAAGGAAGAGAAGTCGGGCGATCGCGTCCTGGTCCGCGAGACGTACTACGGCAGCGCGTCGCGCGGCTTCTCGCTCGCCCACGAGGTCGACAGCAAGGCGGTCGTCGCCAAGCTCGACGACGGAATCCTGAAGCTCACGCTGCCCAAGCGCGAAGGCGCTGCGGCACGCGCGATCACCGTCCAGTAACGCACTCGCAGGGACGATCCATTCGAGACAAGGCGTTCGGTCGCCTTGCGTTCCCTGCTCACACTTTCGAAAGGAAGTCGATCATGAAGACTGACAGCGATCTGAAGCGAGAGGTCGTCGCCGAACTGCTCTGGGATCCGGCCGTGAATTCGACAGCGATCGGCGTCGCCGTGAAAAACGGTGTCGTGACCCTGACCGGCCATCTCGACACCTACGCGGAAAAGGAAGCCGCCTTGCGCGCCGTTCGGCGCCTGCAAGGAATCAAGGCGATCGCCATCGAGCTCGACGTCAAGCTTTCGCCACAGCATCAGCGCGGCGATACCGACATCGTCGCCAGCGCCGAGCTGGCGCTGAAGTGGAACACGTCGATTCCGGCGGCAGCGGTTCGCTTGACGGTCGACCACGGCTGGATCACGCTGCAGGGCGAAGTCGAATGGGAATTCCAGCGGCGCAGCGCCGAAAAGGCGATTCGATCGCTGATCGGCGTCGTCGGCGTCAGCAACGAGATCAAGCTTCGCGCCAAGCCGCAGCCGGCGGGCCTGGCCAAGAAGATCGAGGAAGCCCTCGCCCGTCAGGCGCTGCGCGAAGCGCACCACGTCAAGATCAGCGTCGACGGGACGACCGTGAAACTGACCGGCACGGTGCACTCGTGGCACGAGCGCGAGGCCGTCGCGGGAGTGGCCTGGGCAGCCCCCGGCGTACGGTCTGTCGTCAACGAACTGACCATCGCTTGAGACCGACCTGGCGCGAACGCGTCGCTATGCAAATGTTTGCCAACTGGTTCGGCCCCTGGCCGCACTGCCGGCCGTGGGTGTCATGCTGGATGGTGTGGCGATGATCTTGTGGACACGCCCACGCCGGCTCTGGCTGGGTGGCATCGCGGAACTGCCGCTCGTTGGCATCGTCGCCGAATCGCGGCTGTTCTCGATGGCGTTTCCACGGCGATCAGCGCAGGCATCGCGGTGCTCTTCCCAGCCGGAGCGAATCGAAACATCGTCAACTCCGGGAACGTTCCGCTCAAGCTCTACACGCTGTATGCACCGCCGAACGATAGAGACGGAGTGGTCAACCCTACCCGCGCAGATGCGGAGGCCGACAGTGAACACTTCGACGGAAGAACGAGTGAATAGCGAGTCTTCTGGTACTTGGTTGGAACGAAGAGGCGGTGCCATAGAAGTCTCGCGCTTCCGTCGTCGGGCGTTGATGTTGGGCGGAAGTATTACAG
>DAIMIM010000304.1:0-4428 GCA_036722755.1 Caldimonas sp.
CGATGCGCCGCCTTCACTTCCGCGAAGCTCGGCACCGCCGAAACCGCGCTCGTCGCCAGCGCGAGGGCGACGGCGAGCACCGCCGAACGGCGCTTGCCGCCTGCCGTCACGGCGCGACCTCGAGGTTCGCGTTCGGCGCCTCGCCGAAGCTTTCCGGCGCGTACATCGCCTCGACCCGTGTCGGCGGCAGCGCGAAGCGGCCCGGGTTGTTGAGGCGAACGGTGTACTCGACGACGTGCTTGCCGCGCGGCAGGAACTCGAAGTAGCTGCGGTAGGCCTCGAAGCTGCGCTCCTCGAAGGCCGGCCAGGCATTGCCGGCCTGCTTCTCGCCGCGCGTCGCGATCGCCGAATCGCGGCCGAGCCCCGAGCCGAGCAGCGTCGCGCCGCCGGGCACCGGATCGCTGACGACGACCCAGGTCATGTCGCTCTGCGCGTCGATCTCGAGGTGCACCTTCATGACGTCGCCGCGCGACCAGCGGCTCTTGTCCTTCTGCTCGACGGCGCTGACGCTGCGCGCGATGCTGTAGCCGGCAGAGAGCGGCGCCTTCAGCGGGATGGCAGCGAGGCTCTGCACCGTGAGCCACGGTTTGCCGGCACCTTCCTGCGCGACGCCGAGCGTGCCGTTGCCGGCCGGCCAGGGCAACGTGAGCGACGCGCCACCTTCCTGACGCGCCCAGTCGACCACGACCCGGCGCGCGCCGGCGTCGATCGCCGCCGTGGTGCGGCCCGCCACCGTCACGCGCTCGAACTTCGCGGCGAACTTGTCGAGCGCGAGCGAGCCCCAGAGGTTGGCCGTGGTGGTGAGCCAGGCGCCGCGTCGCTGCCTGGACAGCGAGCCGACGACCATCTTCGGCAGGTCGTCCTTCCAGGCCGGATCGTCGAGCACGGCGAGAATGAGCCGCGCCGCGTTGGCGTCGGCGCTGTCCATCAGCCACCACCAGAAATCGCCCTCCTCGTTGCTGAACTTGAGCGTCGTGCCGCCGTAGATGAGCCGTCCGCGCAGGATCTGGTTCGCCTCCTCGAGGCGCGCGGCGCGATCGGCGACGCCGTCCACGCGCTTCAAGATAGAGAGCCAGTCGATCACCGCTGCCGTCGGCCAGACGTTGGGCGTGAGGTTGATCGAGCCAAGCATCTTCGGCTGCGCCTTGCCGTAGCGCGACAAGGCCTCGATCGCGTGGAGCTTTCGCACGTCGAGATCCGGCCGCGGCGACCAGAACTTGCGCTGGATCCGGCCTTCGACGAAGGCGACGAGGCCGCCGAGCATGGCGTCGCGCGCCGCGGCCGGCAATTCGAAGCCGGCTTCGTTGGTCGCGGCGAGCACGTAGGCGGTCAGCGTGTCGCTGCCGTTCGGCGCATCGCCTTCGCGCGGCGGGAAGTAGCTGGCCAGGCCGTCGCTGTCGAGGTAGGTCGGCAGCGCATTGGCCACTCCGGTCCACAGCTGCGCGTCCTTCAGGCCGACCGACTTCGAGGTCTTCTGCTCGAGGCAGATGAACGGATAGGTCTCGAAGAAACGCCGCATGCCGGGCAACGCGCCGGTGAGCCTGGGCTGCAGCGCGACGACGAGGCCGCCGCGCTTGACGCCGCTGGCGGGCAAGGCGTCGGCCGGCGCGGCGACGGGCAACGTGAACGTGCCGTCGAGCTGCGCCAAGGTGGCCTGCAGCACGCGCACGGGCACCGCGGCGGCGACGAGCTGCGTCACCTTGAGACGGTCCTTCGCGCCGCCTTCGTCGGCCGCCGCTTCCCAGGTGATGCTGAAGGCGTCGGCCGGCACCTCGATCGGCCAGACGAGCTCGCGGGCCGCGCCGGCGGCGACGACGACGTCCTGCGCAGGCAGTGCCATCGGCACGCGGACGATGTCGCTGCCGCTGCTTCCCGGCAGGTTGGCCGTGCCCTGCAGCGTCGCATGCACCTTCATCTCGCGTTGCGTCGTGTTGCGCAGGGTCAGCATGGCGCTGAACCTATCGCCGTCGCGCACCAGCGGCGGCAGGCCGGCGAGCACCTGCAGATCCTGCGAGACGCGGATGCTGGTGCTGCCGGTGCCGAATTTCTGCACACCGGCATCGGCCGAGTCGGCGATCGCGACCAGCCTGAAGCTGGTCAGCGAATCGTTGAGCGGCACCTCGACGGTGGCCTCGCCGTTGGCGTCGAGCGCGATGCTCGCCTTCCAGACGAGCAGCGTGTCGAACAGCTCGCGTGTCGCGCCGCGGCCGCCGCCACCGCCCGCGGCGATCGCCTTCCTGCCGTAGTGCCGGCGGCCGATGATCTCGCTCTGCGCCGTGCTCGTCTCGACGCCCCAGGCACGCTCCTTGATCATCGCGTCGAGCAGGTTCCACGAGTCGTTGCCGCGCAGCGCCAGCAGGCCCTCGTCGACCGCGGCGAAGGCCACGTCGGCGTTGGCCACCGGATGGCCTCCCTGCGTCACCTTGATGTGGGCGATGGCCTTTTGCCGGACCTCGTACTGCGGCTTGTCGGTCGTGACGCTGACCTGCAGCGCGTTGGCGGCCGTGCTCACCTTGATCGCCGCGACGCCGAGCTTGAACGCCGGCTTGGCGAGATCGATCATCGCCGTCGGCGCCTGGACGTCCTTGCCGTCGCCGCGAAAACTGGCCCACCAGGCGAGCGGCTCCTTCCAGCCCCAGGTGAAGAACGAATACCAGGGCGTCTCGCGGATGCGGCCGCGCAGGGCCAGCACGCTGATGTAGACGTTCGGTCCCCAGCCGGGCTCGATCTTCAGCTCGACGGTCGGGTCGTCGCCGCGCAAGGTGACGACCTGCGTCGCGATGATGCCTTCGCGCTCCACCGCCACCAGCGCCGTCGCTTCGCGAAACGGCATCCGCACCTGCAGCCGCGCCGTTTCGCCCGGCTCGTACTTCTTCTTCTCGGGCAGCACGTCGATGCGGTCGTCGTTGTCCTGCGAGAACCAGAGCTCGCCCTGCTTCGTGATCCAGACGCTCGCGGCGGCGATGGCCGGGTTGCCCTGCGCATCCTTCGCCTCGGCGATCAGCTCGACCTGGCCTGCGGTGTCGAACGACCCGTCGCAGGCCAACAGGCCGTGGTCATCGGTCGTTCCGGTGCAGAGCGATCCGAGGTCCTTCACCTCGGTGCGGTTGTCGTAGGCGTAGAAGCCGCCGACGATGCGCTTTCGCGTCGTCAGCGTCTGGCTGACCCGGCCGCGCACCGCGACGTTTTGCCCTTTCAGCGGCTTGCCCGCGGTGTCGAGCGCGAGCACGGTGAATTTGGCGTGGCCGCGGTTGCTGGCCCAGGAGCCGGCCTTGATGCCGAGCACGACCGCGCTCGGCCACAGATCGATGGTCGTGGCGACGGTCTGCGTCTCGCCGTTCGGATCGAAGAAGCTCACCTCTGCATCGATCTCGCTCGGCCGCGTCTGCTTCGGCAGATCCTTCAGCGTGAAGCTCGCGGCGCCGTTCTTGTCGGTCGTCAGCATCAGCTTGTCGGCAATGATCTTGCCGTCCGGTGCGACGGCCTCGCTCTCGTCGCTGTCCTCGTTCTGCTGCTCCGACTTCTTCGGGTCGCGCGGTGGCTCGAACGAGAACTCGTCGTAGCCGGCGAACCCGGGAAAGCGGGTCTTCAGGAGCGCCGATGCGCGCAAGGGCGCAGCCGACATCGGGCCGCCGGAAAAGTAGTTCATCTGCACGGCCACGACCACGCTTTGCGGCGCGACCGCGGTGGCCTTCGGGCCACTCACGCGCGCGTCGACGAGCGGCAGGCGGAATTCCTCGACACGAAAATTGCCGCTGCTCCAGGTGTGCTCGCGGCTGTTCTCGTCGCCTTCCCCTTCCTCGGCGCTGCCGCGTTTCTGGCCCGAGGCCGCGTCGCGCTCGAGCACGACGCTGTACTGGCCAAGCTTGGCTGCCGGCGGAATGTTCCAGGTCGTCACGGCACTGCCGCGGCCGTTCCATTGCAGCGGAAACGAGAACTCCTGGCCGCTGCCCTCGTGCACGATCTTCACGCGCGTCGGCAGCCGGTCTGCCGGCACGGCAGCGAGCTGCCCGATGGTCTCGAGACGCACGAAGTGCTTCATCGACACCGTCTCGCCGGCGCGAAAGAGCGTGCGGTCGAACACCGTCGACGCGCGCAGGTCGGGCTCGGCGCCGCGCCCGGTCGGCAGGTTGAAGCGCCACGACTCGATGCCTTTTTGCCAGGTGCTGAAGACGAACGAGACATCGCGGCCGCTGCCCTTCTCGTCGGCCAGGTGCGCGGTCACGAAGTAGCCGTTGTCGGCCGGGCAGCTCTCGGTCGCCGCATCGAGCGCCTTCGAGACGATGGCCAGGCCCTTCGCGTCGGTATGCCCGTTCCAGAGCGGCGCACCGCGACAGTCGTTGACGGTCACGTCGGCGCCTTCGACCGGCTTGCCGCGATCGAGCGTCGTCACCCAGACCAGGCTGTGCTCGCGCCCCTGCTTGAAGT
>DAIMIM010000305.1:0-2048 GCA_036722755.1 Caldimonas sp.
CATGCCGGCGACATGATCGGCGAGATCGCCCTGGCCATCGAGATGGGCGCTGACGCGGTGGACATCGGCAAGACCATCCATCCGCACCCGACGCTCGGTGAATCGATCGGCCTGGCGGCGGAGGCCTTCGAAGGAACCTGCACGGACCTGCCGCCGGCGCGGCGCTGAGCAGGCAGGGCGCGCTCCTCTAGAACCCGGTCCGGACCATGATGACCTGCCCGATCGGCAGGAGGTTGCTCGTGTTCGCGGGCGATCGCGACAGGCTGTAGAAGACGACGAAGTGGCCGTCGCCGCTGATGCGCGACCAGCCGACGTTGCCGGCAGCCACCTGCGTGCGGTCGACCGAGACGAGGGCGGAGTGCGGCATGCAGCCCGCCGGCGCGCCGGCACAGGTGTCGCGCACGTACCCCGAGTGGCCGGCGCCCGGGTAGAGCGACGACAGGTTGTAGGGCACGGTGAACGACAGGTAGCGGCCGTCGTCCGAAAACGAAGGCTGCTCGCTGGCCTGCGCCGCCAGCGTCAGATCGAGGTTGCCGTTGTCGAGCACGGACTCGTAGCTGAACGTGGGTGTGCAGGTCGGGACCGAGCCGCTGCCGCTGATGCAGCTGTCGTAGCGCATCACCTGCTTTCCAGGCAGCTGCAGGTTGGCTGGCGGCAGGTTCGGCGGCAGCGTCGTCGCGAGGTGGCCCGCGGCATCGCCGCCTTGGGATAGGAAGGCGATGAAACGCCCGTCGGGTGAAATCGCCGGCCGCTCGCCGGTCACGAGCTTGGCGCTGCCCGATGTGCCGGAGCCGGGCACGAGGGTGACGATCGACAGCGCGCACAGCGACGCGCCGCCGGAGCAGTCGGCACGAAAGACGCCGCCGAGCGAGCCGGGAAACAGATCGGGATTGGCGACGAGATTGCTCGCCCCCGTGTCGAAGACGACGATGCCGTTGTCGCTCACCGCGATGAACGATTGCGACGCGTCGTAGTTGGCGGCGGCGCCGACGATGCCCGAGACGAGCAGGGTCTGCGGCGTGCAACCGGCGACCGGACCGGCCGAGGTTTCGCACCGGTCACGCAGATAGGTCTGCAGGAAACCGCCGCTGGCGACGCCCGTGACGAGGTCCGATGCGACCGACGTCCAGGCGACGTAGCGGCCATTGCGGCTGATCGCCGGGGCCGGGATCGCCGACAGGTTCGAAGCCGAAGCTTGCCCCGAGGTGTTCGCCGACACGAGCGTGGTCGCGGCCGTGCAGCCGGTGACCGGGCCGCTCGCCGTGACGCAGGTATCGCGCAGCGCGATCTGCCGCACGTTGGCCGGCGCCGCGGCGAAGCAGGTATCGGTACCGAAGGCGACGAAGCGCCCGTCCGCGCTGATCGCCGGATTGAACGACCCGAGCGACGCCCCCGCGCGGGCGCATTGCGTGCCGGCCGCATTCAGCGAGGCCAGTCGCGTCGTCGGCACGCACGCGGGCGCGGCGCCGACGCAGGTGTCGCGCAGGTAGATGCCGCTGAACCTGCCGTCACCGAGGTCGCCGGCCACGAGGTCCGTCGCGGCGGACTGGAATGCGACGAAGCGGCCCTGCGCGTCGGCAGAGGCGACGGTGCTGTCGCGGTTGCCGCCGAAGGTGCTGCTGCCGAGGGTGACCGAGAGAACCGCCGGGAACGTGTCGGCGGTGACGTCGAAGTTGACCGCCGACGAGCTCGCCGCGCCGTCGACGACCAGGACCGGCAACGTGGCCACCACGCCGAGCGCCGGCGCGGCGGCCGTGAGCTGCGTGCTGCTGACGACGGTCGTCGCGACCACGCTGCCGCCGAACGACACACGGCTCGAGCTCGTGAAGCCGGTGCCGTTCACGGTCAGTGTGAAAGCGGCGCTGCCGGCGGCGAGCGTGGCCGGAGACAGCGACGTGATGGCGAGCGGTGCGATGGGCGTCGTCACCGCGAGATTCATGAGGTTCGACGCCGCAGTGCCGGGGTTGGTCACCTGCACCGGCAAGGACGCCGCCGTCGCCGGCATCGCCGCGGTCAGACGCGTCGCGCTGACGAAGGCGGTCGTCACC
>DAIMIM010000305.1:2148-4417 GCA_036722755.1 Caldimonas sp.
CGTCGCCGGCATCGCCGCGGTCAGACGCGTCGCGCTGACGAAGGCGGTCGTCACCGCCGAACCGTCGACGCTGACGACGGCGCCGCTGACGAATCCGGTCCCGTCGACCGTCAGCGTGAAGGCGCCGCTGCCGGCGACCACGCTGGCCGGCGCGATCGAAGCGACCGTCGCCGCCGCAGGCGGTGGTCGTGGCGGTGGCGACTGCGAGCCGGAACCGCCGCCGCCACAACCGGCGACGACCAGCATGGCCGCGGCGATGCTGGCGCGACCGATCGCGACGCGTGTGCACGAAAAGAGGGCCGCAGTGGCCGCGAGAGGGATGCCTTGCATGGGAGTCTCCGGCGCTGACGCGCATGAAATCGACTCCGCGTTTTTAGGCGACGCTGCGTTATGGACTCGTTATGGCTCGCGACGACGGCGCCGCGCCGTGGCCTTCATATCAGGCTGCGGGGCGCAGCTCGGCGCCGGTCTCGTCGGTGAGCAGCGGCACGGCCGGCGGCTGGGCCGGCTCCGCCTCGCGACGCTTGCTGTGATCGGCGCCGATGAAGAGATACATCGCCGGCACCACGAACAGCGTGAACAGCGTGCCGATCGCCATGCCGGTGAAGATCACCAGGCCCATCGCGTGGCGGCCGGAGGCGCCGGCACCGGAGGCGATGACCAGCGGCACGACGCCGAAGACCATTGCTGCCGTCGTCATCAGGATCGGCCGCAGCCGGATGCCGGTCGCTTCCTCGATCGCCTCGCGCTTGGTCTTGCCGGCCTTCTGCAGGTTGTTGGCCACCTCGACGATCAGGATGCCGTGCTTGCTGATGAGCCCCATCAGCGTCACCAATCCCACCTTCGTGTAGATGTTCAGCGACGCGAAGCCGAGGAAGACGAAGATCATCGCCCCGAACAAGGCCAGCGGCACCGAGACGAGGATGACGACCGGATCGCGGAAGCTTTCGAACTGCGCCGACAACGCCAGGAAGACGATGATCACCGCGAACGCGAAGGTGATGAAGAAGCCCCCGGATTCCTGGATGTACTGGCGCGACTGCCCCGAGTAGTCGACGTTGTAGCCGCTGGGCGCCACCGACTTCAGCGTGTCGCCCATGAACTTCAGCACGTCGCCCTGCGACACGCCCGAGACACCCGAGATCGTCACCGAATTGAGCTGCTGGAAGCGCGTGATCGACTCGGGAACGACCTCGTACCGGATGCTCGCCACGGTGCTTGCGGGAATCAGGCCGGCGGTCGGCGTCTTGATGTAGAAGTCGAGCACGCTCGCGGGGTTGAGCCGGTCGACCTGCTGTACTTGCGGGATCACCTTGTACGAGCGGCCGGCGATGGAGAAGTAGTTGACGTAGCCGCCGCCGAGCGCGGCGCCGAGCGAGGCGCCGACGTCCTGCTGCGTCATGCCGAGCGCCGCGACCTTGTCGCGATCGACGACCACGGTCGCCTGCGGCTTATCGACCTTCAGGTCGACGTCGAGAAAGTAGAACTTGCCCGAGGCACGCGCCTTGTCGACGACCTGCTGGGCCACCGCATTGAGGTTCTGGAACGACTCGGTCGTGGTGATGACGAACTGCACCGGCAGGCCCGAGGCGCCCGGCAGCGACGGGAACTGGAACGCCGCCACGCGGCCGCCGGCCACCTTGTTCCACTTGGCCTGCAGGTCCTGCTGGATCTCGTGTGCGCTGCGCGTGCGCTGGTCCCAGTTCTTGACGATCACGCCGCCGATGCCCTGGTTCACCGTGGGCACGCCGGTGATCTGGAACATCTGGCTGTACTCGGGCTCGCTGTGGGCGATCTTGAAGACCTGGTCGGCATAGGTCTGCATCTGGTCCGACGTGGCCGTCGGCGGGCCGACGAGCAGCGAGCCGATGAAGCCCTGGTCCTCCTCGGGCGCGAGCTCCGACTGCGACATCATGAACATCACGCCGAGCAGCGCACTGAGCAGCACGCCCATGACGATGAGCACCGGCCAGGTGTCGAGCAGGCTGTGCAGGACGCGGCTGTAGCGATGGCGGACCTTCTCGAACGTGCGGTCGATCCACGCGGCGAAGCGCCCGCTCGACTGGCCCGACTTGAAGAAGCGCGATGCCATCATCGGCGACAGCGTCAGCGCGACCACGCCCGACACCGCGACCGCGCCGGCCAGCGTGAAGGCGAATTCCGAGAACAGTGCGCCGGTGAGGCCGCCCTGGAAGCCGATCGGCACGTAGACGGCGATCAGCACGATCGTCATCGCGATGATCGGGCCGCCGAGCTCGCGCGCGGCGAT
>DAIMIM010000306.1:0-4407 GCA_036722755.1 Caldimonas sp.
CATGCCCCGGTGGGACCCTAGAAACCTGCCCGTCGCCACCGTCGGCTCATGGCCGTGAGTGTGAGTTCGGAGTCACGCCCCAGAGCTGACCATCGCATTCAGGACCTCACCCGTCAAAGGCTGCTCTCGGCGACGTCGGTGGACTCACGCTCTCGGCCAGAAGCCGTCGGTCGCTAACGACAGCTCTAGCGGACTCTGGCGCCGCCGTTCAGCGCGAAGGGGTTCTATCCGATTCATTCGACATCGAATGCTTGTAACTCATGCCGCAGGCCCTCCACAGCCACTGCACGAGAGCTCCGCCCTTCGCAGGATCAGCGGTTGAAGGATCGGATCCCATACGGCCAGATAGCGCGACCTGAGGTCGACTATGGGCCAGAACGCGGACCGACCACCTAGGTGACCTTTCGCCCGCGGTGTGGGTGAGACGACGAATTCAGAACGCTTCATGTCGGTTTCAGGTTGGTGAAGGACTGCTCACGCTCTTCGGCGTGACAGTCTCCTCACACCAAACGCATCTCCTGATGCAGCCACCAAGGACCGACATGAACGCCACCTCCAGCCGCATCCGCTTCGCCGCCGCCACTGCCGCCGTGGCGATCACCCTCGCCCTATTGCATTCGGTCTGCGCGATCGCCGACCATGGCGCCGCTGTCCAGATCGCCGCGGCGAAGAACGCGCATCCGACCGTCGTTGCATTCGGACGCTGACGAGTTCGGCCGGGGCACTGCGCAGCCGGCATTGAATACATCGCGACAAAGTGCTGGTTGCAACCGGCTGAAGTGACTCCAGGGAATGACGCAGGCGATTACACGTGCATGGTGATCAGAAGGGGCAGCCGTTGCCTAGGAACTCCGGTTGGAAGACACTTGTTTCGCCGCCCATGAGCAACCACTCCGTACGCGTTCAATGGTTCTCAAATGAGGTGGCCGCTTGCCATGAAGGAAACGGTGGAACAGACTGCATCGATTGATGCAATGCTTGTCACTTTGCAGCCTTGGGAGATCGCACGGTGACCGCAAACGGCCGTTGGCTCGGCGTGATGATGACGGTCGTCGCAGCGTGCGGCGTCATGCTGGCATTCGGCCTGCCGAACTTTTCGAGGGTCTACGCCCCGACCATCGCCGCTGATTTGGACACCTCGTGGAGCATTGTCTCCTCCGGCGCGAGCCGACGCATCACCAAGCTCGGCCCCGGCTCGCCATTCATCGCGCTGGGCGCGCAAGTCGGCGATGAGGTTGTCTTCGATCACCCCAGCAATACCTGGCGGCTTTGGTCGATTGAGGAATCGATTGGGGCTACTCTTATCCGGGGCTCGGTCAGCCGTCACGTTGAGGTCATGCCGATCCCGGACAAGGACACGCTGGCGAATCCGTTAACCCCCAAGATCAGCGAGCTTCTATACCTCACGATTCGAATCGTGGGTTTGTTCATGGCGGCCTTGATCGTTTGGAGGCAGGCGAGCGACGCGTCATTCCGCGCTCTGGCTTGCTGGTGTTTGAGCTTTCCAGTTCATTCCATCGGGAGTTTCTGGAACGCCAATACGTTCAACGACTATGTTTCGCCCGTCCTGCACACCGCTGGCCAGTTGATGTACTACTACGGTCTCGCATACTTCACCTTGACATATCCCCCTGAGCGTCCGCACTGGCGTCGACCGTGGATTCGCTATGTCTTTGCATGCTTCGCAATTTTGGTTTTCCTCAATGCCGCACAGCGGCTCGCAATCTATTCCGGAACATTGCTACCGCTACGAGCGGTGCCCCGTGCACTCCATTTGACTGGGGATGTCCTTGACACACTCCTTGCGCTGATCGCTCTGCCGGCACTCTGGTGGTCTTGGCGACAGGCTGCTGGCGTCACGAAGCAACGGCTGGCTTGGTTGGGGGGCAGTGTCGCTGCGATCGTGGCGGGCGGCTCGTTGGGTGCCCTCTTCATCCAATGGATCGACCCAGCCGCCGGTCAAATGCGGTTTATTTTCGAGAATGCCATTACTTTGGTGAGCATCATCGTCATGGGTTGGGCGCTTTTGCGGCACCGTCTCATCGACTTTGGTTTTGCGCTAAATCGCCTTTTGTTCTTCAGCGTCCTCGGCATCGCATTGCTTGGCTCTGCTCTCCTCATGCATTCCGCACTGTCGTGGTGGCTCGACCCCGCGCGCTATGACCTGTTGATCGGTACCGCCATGGGCGTCACCATGCTTGCGCTATTCGTGCCCGTCAGCTATGCCGCAGAGCTAATCGTCGAACGCGTGCTGTATCCAAGCTGGCGGAACACGCAAGAAGCATTGCACCGCGCAGTGGATGCTGCTAGTCGGATCAAAGGGAGAGACGAATTGATCACCCACTACCGAACGGCAATAAGTTCCTATGCGAGTGACGCAAGGACTGCGCTCTATGAGTCTCGCGACAACATCGGAACCCTCGTCGAGGGCGATATCGAGCGAGCACCGTCATCGCTGGAGCTTTCGGAATACGACCGCGGAAGACTGGTCAGGGGACGCATTCCGCGTGCCTGGCGGGCGTGGACGGGTGAATACGCGATGGTGGCTCCTGTCGTCCGCCGTGCGCATGTGACGTCTTGGCTGATGGTGGCCGGGCGCACGGATGGTCGCCAGCACCGACCGAACGAGGCACGTGCCATTGCGGCCACGGTCATGCAACTAGACGAAGACCTCCAAACCGAAGCGCAGCGAGTCAACCGCCAGCTGCTCGAAGACAAGATGGCCGCCGAACAACGCGCACGCGAGGCTGCCGAGTCCGCCAACGAAGCCAAGAGCACCTTCCTGGCCACGATGAGCCACGAGATCCGCACGCCGATGAACGGCGTGATCGGCATGAGCGGTGTACTGCTGGACTCGCCATTGAGCGACGACCAGCGCGAGGTCGCGACCACGATTCGAGACTCTGGCGAGTCGCTGCTCGCGATCATCAACGACATTCTCGACTTCTCGAAGATCGAGGCCGGGCGGATGGACGTGGAGTCGCACCCGTTCGACCTGCGCGACTGCGTCGAATTGGCCATGGATCTGGTCCGTGGACGCGCGACCGAGAAAGGACTGACGCTCAGGTCGGTGTTTGAAGAGGGCGTGCCCGCGACGTTGAACGGCGACGTCACACGGCTCCGTCAAATCCTGCTGAACCTTCTCTCTAACGCGGTCAAGTTCACCGAGCGCGGGGAGATCGTGCTGACCGTGCAGACCACCGGCATGCAGGACGAGCTCCGCTTTGAGGTGCGCGACAGCGGCATCGGCCTGAGCGAGACCGGCATCTCCAAGCTGTTCCGGAGCTTCAGTCAGGCGGACGACTCGACCACCCGCAAGTACGGCGGCACGGGCCTGGGCTTGGTCATCAGCAAGAAGCTGGCGGAGCTGATGGGTGGCACGATGAGCGTCCGGAGCGACGGCCCCGGCAAGGGCTCGACCTTCTACTTCATCATCGTCGCGCCTTGGGTCGAGCTTCAACCGGATTCGCAGCGTCCAACCGGAAAGAGCAAGCCGTCCTCGCTCGACCCCGGCATGGCCGCGCGGCATCCGCTACGCATCCTGCTCGCCGAGGACAACCTCGTGAACCAGAAGCTCGCCCTGCGGCTGCTGCAGCAGATGGGCTACCGCGCCGACGTGGCGAGCAATGGTCTCGAGGCGATTGGGTGCATCGAGCGGCAGCCCTACGACGTCGTGCTCATGGACGTCCAGATGCCGGAGCTGGACGGCCTCGAGGCTGCACGGCGCATCGTTGCAGGGTGGCCCGCCGATGTGCGGCCGCGCATCGTCGCCATGACGGCCAATGCGATGCAGGGCGACCGCGAAGAATGCCTCGCCGCCGGCATGGACGACTACCTCACCAAGCCAATCCGGGTCGACGGGCTGGTCGATGCCCTGATGCGTGCCGCGGGTTGATTGCTGGCGATGCAATGCCCGCTGCCGCAGGAGCGGAAGGTCGCAGGCGTCGGCTAGCGAGCGACGCGACTCGACGCCTGTCCATCGTCATCTATGCCGTTGCGGCGATTCCAACGGATCGGTCAGCGGCGGGCCGCGCCTGTCACCGTGACATCAGAAATGAGCTCTTCGGCTTGATGAAGACGGCTACGGTTAAACCAGTCCGATAGTGATCGTCGTCAGCACCCGCCCATGTCAAACGCGGAAGGACTGCTTTTAGACCTCCGAATCTCCGTATGCAAGCGTCCGCAACGGGTCTAGAGCGGCGGTTCGCCGCCGTAACAAGCGGACGTTCGACGCGCCTACGGAGCCGAACGTCGGCTTCCAAGGCGGTCCAGTCTTCCGCGAAGGAACGCGGCCGACGTCAGCTTTGAACATCAGCTGACGTTCGACGACAAAAGCTGACTGGCTGCACCTAGTCTGAAGCCGACATTCGTCGTCAAGGGTTGATCGGCCGTTTCTGGCCGGAAGTG
>DAIMIM010000307.1:0-4384 GCA_036722755.1 Caldimonas sp.
GCAGCTGGTTGTCGATGCGCCGCGACTCGTGCCGCTCGGTGGCGATGATGCGCAGGCCGCCCTGAACCTTCACCGAGTCGTGCAGGCCCTGCCACTCGTCGATGAGCTGGGCGGCGCGGGCGATCTTGTCCGATTCGGGAATCGTCGCGTCGGCATCGATGATCTTGATCTGGTTCTCGACGTTGCCGCCGAGCACGATGTCGGTGCCGCGGCCGGCCATGTTGGTGGCGATCGTGATCACGCCCGGGCGGCCTGCCTGTGCCACGATCTCGGCCTCGCGCGCGTGCTGCTTGGCGTTGAGCACGTTGTGCGGCAGCTTGGTCTTGTCGAGCAGGCCGGAGATCAGCTCCGAGTTCTCGATCGACGTCGTGCCCACCAGCACCGGTTGGCCACGGGCATGGCAATCGCGGATGTCTTCGATCACGGCCGCGAACTTTTCCCGGTTCGTCTTGTAGACGAGATCGAGCTCGTCCTTGCGGATCGTCGGCAGGTTCGGGGGAATGACGACCGTCTCGAGGCCGTAGATTTCCTGGAACTCGTAGGCCTCGGTGTCGGCCGTGCCCGTCATGCCGGAGAGCTTTCCGTACATGCGGAAGTAGTTCTGGAAGGTGATCGACGCGAGCGTCTGGTTCTCGCTCTGGATCGCCACGCCTTCCTTGGCCTCGACAGCCTGATGCAGGCCGTCGCTCCAGCGCCGGCCCGTCATCAAACGACCCGTGAACTCATCGACGATGACAACCTCGCCGCGGCCGTCCTCGCCGGGCTGGACGACGTAGTGCTGGTCGCGGTTGTACAGATGCCTGGCCCGCAGCGCCGCATAGACGTGGTGCATCAGCGTGATGTTCGCCGGGTCGTAGAGGCTCGCGCCTTCCACCAGCAGCCCCGCCTCGCGCAGCAGCCGCTCGGCGTTCTCGTGGCCGTCTTCAGTAAGAAACACCTGATGCGTCTTTTCGTCGACGGTGAAGTCGCCCGGGTCGATCACGCCTTCGCCGGTGCGCAGATCGAGCTCGCCAATCTGCTTTTTCAGCTTCGGCACGACCGCGTTGATGCTGACGTACATCTCGGTGTGGTCTTCGGCCTGGCCGCTGATGATGAGCGGCGTGCGCGCCTCGTCGATCAGGATCGAATCGACCTCGTCGACGATCGCGTAGGACAGGCCACGGGCGACGCGATCTCGCGTGTCCTGGACCATGTTGTCGCGCAGATAGTCGAAGCCGAACTCGTTGTTGGTTCCGTAGGTCACGTCGGCGGCGTAGGCGGCCTGCTTTTCCTCGCGCGACATCTGCGGCGTGTTCACGCCGACTGTCAGACCGAGAAAGCTGTAGAGCCGCCCCATCCACTCGGCGTCGCGCCGGGCCAGGTAGTCGTTGACCGTGACGAGGTGAACGCCCTTGCCGGTCAGCGAATTGAGGTAGACCGGAAGTGTCGCCATCAGCGTCTTGCCCTCGCCGGTGCGCATCTCGGCGATCTTGCCGTCGTTGAGCACCATGCCGCCGATCAGCTGCACGTCGAAGTGGCGCATCTTCAGCACCCGCTTGCCGCCCTCGCGCACTGCCGCGAAGGCCTCGGGCAGGAGCGCGTCGAGCGACTCGCCGCCCGACACGCGGGTACGGAACTCGGCGGTCTTGGCGCGCAATGCATCGTCGCTCAGCGCTTCGAAGGACGACTCGAGCGCGTTGATCCGTTGCACGACCTGGCGGTATTGCTTGAGCAGCCGGTCATTGCGGCTGCCGAAGATCGAGGTGAGAAGCTTGGGCAACATGCAGGGGCGAGGGTTGAAGAGGCAGGCGCGCGGTGTGGAGAACGAGGCCCTGCGGGGCCGCGCTGCAAGGGCAAAAGCTCGCTGGGAAGTGCGGCCTCGCATTGCAAATGCAAGGCGCGAGACGCCCCGGCTTGGCGCGCAGGGGTGCGAATTTTATCATTCGCACCCGTTGTTTCGCACTGCACCCCGCGGCCTGCCTGCAGGCCCTAGACTTTTCCACATGACTCGCCGCCCGCTCGCCGCTCCTGCCGCCGTTCCCCTCGGCGACGTCATGCGCGACAGCCCGGCGCTCGGACGCCTCTCGGAGCGGCTGCGCCTGTCGAGCGCGATGTTCCGGGCGATCTCGCCCCTGCTTCCCGCGGCGCTCGCGGCCAGCGTGCAACCGGGCCCGATCGACCAGGACGGCTGGTCGCTCCTGTGCGCCAACGCCGCAGTCGCCGCGAAGCTGCGCCAGCTCGTGCCGAATCTCGAAGACCGGCTTCGCGACCAGAATCACGTGGTCGCTGCCATCCGGATCAAGGTGCTGCCGCCCTGACGCCACGGACCGTGTCGGCGGCGTCACGCCGCCGTGCGTTGAACTCTTCTCCTTGCCCCGACTCCGTCATCCACCCAAGACCATGCCCGACCTCATGAACCGACGCGACTTCTCCACCGCCCTGCTCGTTTCCGGCACTGCCGCTTCGTTTCTTGTCGCCGGCGCCGCCCGCGCGCAAGGCCCCGAGCCGCTCGAAGGGCGCGACTTCACGAAGCTCGATCCGCCGCAGCCGACTGCCGCCAAGGGCAAGGTCGAGGTGCTCGAATTCTTCTCTTACGCATGCCCCCACTGCAACGCCTTCGAGCCGACGTTGGCCGCGTGGGTGCGAACGCTGCCGCCCGATGTCGTGTTCCGGCGCGTCCCCGTCCCCTTCCTCTACAACGCCGAAAACTTCGAGCGCACCTACTACGCGCTCGAGACGATCGGCGCTGTCGACGCGATGCAGTCGAAGATCTTCTCTGCCGTCCACGTCGACAAGCAGCGACTCGACAAGGTGGAAGACATCGCCGCCGTCGTCGCCAAGAACGGAGGCGATGCGGCGAAGTTCACGGCCGCATTCAAGTCGTTCTCGGTCGCCACGGCCGTCTCGCGGGCCAAGAAGATGGTCGCCGACTACAAGGTGGACTCGGTGCCGACGCTGATCATCCAGGGACGGTTTTCCACCTCGCCGGCACAAGCCGGCGGGTCGCCGCAGGCGCTTGCCGTGACCGACGCGCTGATCCAGCGGGCGCGCAAGGGCTGAGATTCGGTCCGCTGCCGGCTCGGCAACCGGCGCCCGCAGCCGGCGGCGACAGCGCCGTCGCGGGTCCGGGCTCAGTCCTCGTCGTAGCGCGGGATCGGTCCGTTGTGCGGCGTCTTGCGATCGGAGAGATCGAAGCCGAGGTTGTCGACGAAGCACCAGCCCCAACCTTCGGGCGGGTCGTAGCCTTCGATGATCGGATGTTGCGTCGCCTTGAAGTGCTTCGTCGCGTGCCTGTTCTTCGAGTCGTCGCAGCAGCCGACATGGCCGCAGGTTCGGCAGATGCGCAGATGCATCCATTCGTCGCCGATGGCCAGGCACTCCTGGCAACCGAGCGCGCTCGGCGTCACGGTGCGGATCGTGTGCAGATGCGTGCATTGACGGCTCATCGTGCTTCCTCTCGAAGATCGCGTGACGCTCGTGACCCGCGGTTGGTGCCGGCTGTCCGAATCGAACGGACGACCTTCCGCTTACAAGGCGGGTGCTCTACCAGCTGAGCTAAGCCGGCGCGCGAGAGGCTGCGCCCGAGGCGGCGGCAGTATAGGCCGCGGCGATGATCCTACTTGACGCGCTTGAGCGACGGCCGCTTCGGCGGCGGCTCCGGTGACGGCGGCTCGGTGTCGGCAGAGCCGGGCGCGCGTGGCACCTTGGCTGGCGCGCTGTCGTCGCTGCGTGCGAGTCGCGGGCCGCGCCCGGCGACGGGGCGCGGGCCGGGCGGAGGTCCGGGTCGCGGGCCTGATGGCCCGGGCGGCGCACCTGTCGCCGGGGGCCGGGGCCGGGGGCCGGGCGGGGGCCGGGCGCCGATGACTCCCGAACAGCAGCAAGCCAGACGCAAGGCGGCCGAGGAAATGCTCAAGTGGCGGACCTCCGTCTCCATGGACAAGTACAAAGCCTTCCGCAAGATGTATGAAGACGCGGGGGTGAAGATCTACGCCTTTAAACTGCCGCCAACCTTGGAGATGCCGGACGCCGAGTATGAATACATCTGGAACGTGGGGCAGACGTTGGGCGCCAACCACATCACCATGGAGCTGCCCACCGATGACAAACTGCTCCAGCGGGTGGCCGATTACGCCGCCAAGCGCAAATTGAAGATCGCTTTCCACACCCACGGCCAAGGCGGCGCATCCGGTTTTGACAAAGTGCTGTCGGCGTCCAAATTCACCGCGCTGAACTTCGATGTGGGGCACTACTACGGCGTCAACGGCCAGTCTCCGGCGCCATTGGTGGAGAAGTACCACGGCCGGATCGCGAGTTTGCACCTGAAGGACCGCAAGGGCCCGGGCAGCGCGGCCGAGGACAGCGGACCGCGCCCCGGAGGCCCCAACATGCCATGGGGACAGGGTGA
>DAIMIM010000308.1:0-4360 GCA_036722755.1 Caldimonas sp.
CTCGACCATCCCGGCCCCCTGCCATTCGACGCGAACCGCTTTCAGCGCCTTGACCTTGCCGCCTTCGCCGATGAACTCCTTGGTGGCGATCGCGAACTCGCGCTCGCAACCTTCTTCATGGCTCGACGACGTGCGCAGCTTGGTCGGCCAGTAGGGCCAGACCAGGGGCTTGTCTTCGTGATCGGGAGGCATCGGCATCAGCTCGAATTGGGTCACGCTCTTGGCGCCGTGCCGGTTGCTCGTGCCGACGCAGTCGCTGCCGGTGTCACCGCCGCCGATGACGACGACGTCGAGCCCGTCGGCACGGATCTGCGATTCGACCGCGCCACCGGCGTTGATCCGGTTCTGCTGCGGCAAGAATTCCATCGCGAAGTGGATGCCCTGGAGATCGCGACCCGGCACCGGCAGATCGCGCGAGCGTTCGGCACCGCCGGCAAGAACGACGGCATCGAACTCGGCCAGCACCGCGTCGGCGCCGAGGTGCTCGCTCGACCAATCGGTGACGCGCTCGCTCGCCGCCAGCTCGCCGATCCGCACGCCAGCGCGAAAGACGACGCCCTCGGCCCGCATCTGCGCAACGCGCCGGTCGATGTGCGACTTCTCCATCTTGAAGTCTGGAATGCCGAAGCGCAACAGTCCACCGATCGCGTCGTTCTTCTCGAACACGGTCACCGCGTGGCCGGCTCGCGCCAGTTGCTGCGCCGCGGCCAGGCCGGCCGGCCCCGAGCCGACCACGGCGACCTTCTTTCCCGTCTGCGCCGCCAGCGGCCGTGGCACGACCCAGCCCTCGGCCCAGGCGCGGTCGATGATCGCGTGCTCGATCGACTTGATGCCGACCGGCGCGTCGTTGATGTTGAGCGTGCATGCCTCTTCGCAGGGCGCCGGGCAGATGCGGCCGGTGAACTCGGGGAAGTTGTTGGTCGAGTCGAGCACCGCGAACGCGGTCTTCCAGTCGGCGCGATAGACCAGGTCGTTGAAGTCGGGAATGATGTTGTTGACCGGGCAGCCGCTATTGCAGAACGGCGTGCCGCAATCCATACAGCGCGCGCTTTGCACCTTGGCTTCGTCTTCCTTCAGCGTGTGCACGAACTCGCGGAAATTCTTGACGCGCTTCTTCACCGGCTCGTGGCCTTCCTCGACGCGCTCGAAATTCATGAAACCGGTGACGTTGCCCATCGCGTCTCGCTTGCTTTCCTGAATCCGACTCGTGCCTACTTGGGCGCGCTGATCTTGTTGGCGAGGACGGCCGATTTGGCCTTGGCGATCGCATCGTCGGCCGCCGTGCCGGCACGCAGCTCACCGAGCGCCGTCATCGCCTTCATGCTGATCTCGGCCAGGGCGCGCTTGTACTCGTTCGGGAAGACCTTGACGAAGCGCCCGCGCGCCTCGGCCCAATGGTCGAGGATCTCGCGCGCACGCAGGCTGCCGGTCCATTTGTGGTGGTCAGCGATCAGCGTCTTGAGGACGACCTCGTCGGTCTGCTCGGTGTGCCAGATGGCCCGCTCGACGTTCTTTTCCTGATCCGCGGCGGCGACGACGGAGCCGAGTGACACCATGCTGGTGTTGCAGCGCGATGCGAAATCGCCGTCTTCGTCGTACACATAGGCGATGCCGCCACTCATGCCGGCGGCGAAGTTGCGCCCCGTCCTGCCGAGCACGACGACCGTTCCGCCCGTCATGTATTCGCAGCCGTGGTCGCCCGTCCCTTCGACCACCGTCGTCGCGCCCGACAGGCGCACCGCGAAGCGCTCGCCGGCGACGCCGCGAAAGAACGCCTCGCCACTCGTCGCACCGTAGAGCACGGTGTTGCCGACAATGATGTTCTCGACCGCGTTGCCGCGAAAGTCGATGCTCGGGCGGATCGCCAGACGGCCTCCGCTCATGCCCTTGCCGGTGTAGTCGTTGGCGTCGCCGATCAGATAGATCGTGATCCCCTTGGCCAGGAAGGCGCCGAAGCTCTGCCCGCCGGTTCCTTCCATCTGGATGAAGATCGTGTTGTCCGGCAGGCCTTCGGGCCGGCGGCGGATCAGCTCACCCGACAGCATCGCGCCGACGCTGCGATTGACGTTGCGGGCCTCTTCGAGGAGCTGGACCTTTTCGCCGCGTTCCAGGGCCGGGCGGCACTTCTCGATCAGCCGCACGTCGAGCGCCTTGTCGAGCCCGTGGTCCTGCTGCTCGACGTGGCGCCGCGCCACCGACGCCGGCGCCGTCGGCGCGTGCAGCACGCGGCTGAAGTCGAGCCCCTTCGCCTTCCAGTGCGCGATGCCCTTTTTGGTGTCGAGCAGGTCGACGCGGCCGATCAGCTCGTCGAAGCTGCGCATGCCGAGCTGCGCCATGATGCGGCGCGCCTCTTCGGCAACGAAGAAGAAGAAATTGACCACATGCTCCGGGCGCCCCTGGAACTTGGCGCGCAGCACCGGGTCTTGCGTCGCCACGCCGACCGGGCAGGTGTTGAGATGGCATTTTCTCATCATGATGCAGCCCTCGGCGACGAGGGGCGCCGTGGCGAAGCCGAACTCGTCGGCACCGAGCAAGGCGCCGACGACGACGTCGCGCCCCGTCTTCATCTGCCCGTCGGCCTGGACGCGGATGCGCCCGCGCAAGCGATTGAGAACCAGCGTCTGCTGCGTCTCCGCCAGGCCCAGCTCCCAGGGCGTTCCGGCGTGCTTGATCGAGCTCCAGGGCGAAGCGCCCGTGCCGCCGTCGTGGCCGGCGATGACGACGTGGTCGGCCTTCGCCTTCGCCACGCCCGCGGCGATCGTGCCGACGCCCACCTCCGACACCAGCTTGACGCTGATGCTCGCCCGCGCATTGGCGTTCTTCAGATCGTGGATCAGCTGCGCCAGATCTTCGATCGAGTAGATGTCGTGGTGGGGCGGCGGCGAGATCAAGCCCACGCCCGGCACTGAATAGCGCAGCCGGCCGATGTAGTCGCTGACCTTTCCGCCCGGCAGTTGACCGCCCTCGCCCGGCTTGGCGCCCTGGGCCATCTTGATCTGGATCTGGTCGGCCGACGACAGGTACTCGGTCGTCACGCCGAAGCGGCCCGACGCGACCTGCTTGATCTTCGAGCGCAGCGAGTCGCCGGCCTTCAACGGAAAGTCGACGACGATGTCACCCTTGCCGATGATGTCGCCGAAGTGCGTTCCCTCGGCAATCGGTTCGCCGCGCAGCTCGGCGCGGTAGCGGGCCGGATCCTCGCCGCCCTCGCCCGTGTTCGACTTGCCGCCGATGCGGTTCATCGCCACGGCCAGCGTCGCATGCGCTTCGGTGGAGATCGAGCCGAGCGACATCGCGCCAGTCGCGAAGCGCTTGACGATCTCGGCGGCGGACTCGACCTCGTCGACTGGAATCGACTTCGCCGGATCGACGACGAATTCGAACAGCCCGCGCAGCGTCATGTGCCGATGGCTCTGGTCGTTGATGAGCTGTGCGTATTCCTGGTAGGTCTCGAAGCGGTTGGCGCGTACGCCGTGCTGCAGCTTGGCGATCGCATCGGGTGTCCACATGTGCTCTTCGCCACGGACGCGCCAGGCGTATTCGCCGCCAGCGTCGAGCATGGTCTCGAGCACGGGATCGTCGCCGAAGGCGGCGCGATGCATGCGGATCGCCTCCTCGGCGACCTCGAAGATGCCGATGCCGCCGATCTGGCTGGCGGTGCCGCAGAAGTACTTGTCGACCAGCGTTTTCTCGAGGCCGATCGCCTCGAAGAGCTGCGCGCCGCAATATGACATGTAGGTCGACACGCCCATCTTCGACATGATCTTCGACAGGCCCTTGCCGATCGCCTTGACGTAGTTGTAGACGGCCTTCTCGGTCGCCAGATCGCTCGGCAAATCCTTGTGCAGGTCGGCCAGCGTCTCGAAGGCGAGATAGGGATGGACCGCCTCGGCACCATAGCCGGCGAGCACCGCGAAGTGATGCACCTCGCGCGCCGAGCCGGTCTCGACGACAAGGCCCGCCGTCGTGCGCATGCCGAGCCGGACGAGGTGCTGGTGCACGGCCGAGAGCGCCAGCGGCGCAGCCAGCGCGACGTTCTCGCGATCCATCTTGCGGTCGCTGACGATGAGGATGTTGTGGCCGCTTCTGATCGCGTCGACGCTTTCGGCGCAGAGCGACGCGAGCTTGGCCTCGATGCCTTCGGCGCCCCAGGCCAGCGGATAGGTGATGTCGAGCTCGTAGCTTTTGAACTTGGCGCTGGTGTGCGCTTCGATCGAGCGAAGGCGTGCCATGTCGGCGAAGTCGAGGATCGGCTGCGCGACTTCGAGGCGCATCGGCGGATTGACCGCGTTGATGTCGAGCAGGTTCGGCTTCGGGCCGATGAAGGAGACGAGCGACATCACGATCGCTTCGCGGATCG
>DAIMIM010000309.1:0-4347 GCA_036722755.1 Caldimonas sp.
CTTTCGGCGGCGTCTCGGGCACGATGTTCGCGAGCTTCCAGGGCTTCATCTCGCCGGAGTCGTTCAGCCTGCAGGAGTCGGTGATGATCGTCGCCATGGTCGTGCTCGGCGGCATCGGCCATCTGCCCGGCGTGATCGTCGGCGCGCTGCTTCTTTCCGCCTTGCCCGAAGTGCTGCGCTACGTCGCCGGACCGCTGCAGGAGATGACCGACGGCCGGCTCGACGCCTCCATCCTGCGCCAGCTGCTCGTCGCGCTGGCGATGATCGGCATCATGCTGGCGCGGCCGCGCGGACTCTGGCCGTCGCCCGAGCATGGCAAGCTGGCATCGACGGCGCCGCCGCCCGACACGCCCGACGATCCGGCCGTGCCGCAACCGGCCAACCCGGACGCGAGCGAGGCCACCAACAGGGACTACACGAGCGGGACGCGGCATGCCTGAACCGGTCCTGCGTGTCGGCGGCGTGTCGAAGCGATTCGGCGGCCTGCAAGCGCTTTCCGACGTTGGCATCACCATCCAGGAAGGACAGGTCTATGGCCTGATCGGACCGAACGGCGCCGGCAAGACGACGTTCTTCAACGTGCTCACCGGCCTGTACACGCCGGATGCCGGAACCTTCGAGCTCGGCGGCAAGCCGTACAAGCCGAGCGCGGTGCACGAAGTCGCCATGGCGGGCATCGCGCGCACATTCCAGAACATCCGCCTGTTCTCCGACATGACCGCGCTCGAGAACGTCATGGTCGGTCGTCATGTGCGAACGCATTCCGGGCTCATCGGCGCCGTCTTTCGCACGCCGGGCTTCAAGGCAGAGGAAGCAGCCATCGCCAGGCGTGCGCAGGAGCTGCTCGACTACGTCGGCATCGGCGGCCTGGGCGAATACAAGGCGCGCACCCTCAGCTACGGCGACCAGCGCCGGCTCGAGGTCGCCCGCGCGCTGGCCACCGACCCGAAGCTGATCGCCCTCGACGAGCCGGCCGCGGGCATGAACGCGACCGAGAAGATGACTCTGCGCACCCTGATCGACCGCATCCGCAACGATGGCCGCACCATCTTGCTGATCGAGCACGACGTGAAGCTCGTCATGGGCCTGTGCGATCGCGTCACCGTGCTCGACTACGGCAAGCAGATCGCCGAAGGCACGCCGGCGGAAGTGCAGAAGAACGAGAAGGTCATCGAGGCTTATCTCGGTGCTGCCCATGCGGCGCACTGAAGGCGCCGGCGCGTCATGAGCCTTGTCGCCACGGAGACCAGGACGCTGCTTCGCGTCACCGGCCTGCGCGTCGCCTATGGCGGCATCCAGGCTGTCAAGGGCGTGTCGTTCGAGGTGAGGGAGGGCGAGCTCGTCAGCCTCATCGGCGCCAATGGCGCGGGAAAGACGACGACACTGAAGGCCATCACGGGCACCCAGCCCGCGGCCGGCGGCGAGATCGAATTCATGGGCCGAAGCATCCGCCACCAGGGGCCGTGGAAGCTGGTCGAGCAAGGCCTCGTCATGGTGCCCGAGGGCCGCGGCACGTTCGCGCGCATGACGATCGTCGAGAACCTGCAGATGGGCGCGTTCGTGCGCACCGACAAGCCCGGCATCGCGGCCGACATCGAGCGCGTGTTCGGCATCTTCCCGCGCCTGAAGGAGCGCCGTAATCAACTGGCGGGGACGATGAGCGGCGGCGAGCAGCAGATGCTGGCGATGGGCAGGGCGCTGATGGCGCAGCCCAAGGTCCTGCTGCTCGACGAGCCTTCGATGGGCCTGTCGCCGATCATGGTCGACAAGATCTTCGAGGTCGTCAACGACATCCACCAGCAGGGCACGACGATCCTGCTGGTCGAGCAGAACGCGAGCCGCGCCCTGCAGCTCGCATCCCGCGGCTACGTCATGGATTCGGGAGAAGTGACGATGCATGGCGACGCAAAGCAGCTGCTCGCCGATCCGAAAGTACAAGCCGCATACCTCGGCGAATAGCCGAATCGTCCCGTCGGCGCGAGGAGGCGCCTCACCACCATGAAACAACAAATCGCCCGCTTTTCGCCGCACCAGAACGCCAAGGTCATGGCGGTGATGATGGCCGTCACGTCGCTGATTTTCCTGATTCCGTTCGTCCTGCTCGCCACCGTCTTCGGCGCCGGCCGCGCCGCGCCGCTGTGGATGATCATCGTCGCGCCGCTCTTCTATCTCGTGATCGGCTACATCAGCATGGTCATCGGCTGTGCGATCTACAACGTGCTCGTGCCATTCACCGGCGGCATCGAGTACGAGACCACGCCCGGCGCCTGACGCACCGGGCGGCAGCTCGGCGGCCGCACCTCGCAGATAGAATTCGGCCCTCGTCCGGGCGTGCGCCAGCGTGATGGCAATCGTGCCGATGCAGCCGCCCGGAACCGACATGCACAGCCGCCCCGAGCCTCCTTCTCCCGATTCCGCCGCCTCGCGGCAGGCGGCCGCAAGCTTCGATTGCGATGTCTTCGTCGTCGGCGGCGGCCCCGCCGGCGCGACCATCGCTGCGCTGCTCGCCGAGCGTGGCCGCGACGTCGTGCTGGCCGAGAAGGGCCATCACCCGCGCTTCCACATCGGCGAGTCGCTGCTGCCCGCCAACGCGGAGCTGTTCGACGCGCTCGGCGTGCGCGCCGAGGTCGAACGCTTCGGCATGGTCAAGTACGGCGTCGAGTTCGTCTCGCCGGACCACGAGCATCAGGCCATGGTCGAATTCTCGGAGGCCTGGGACAAGACCATGCCCTATGCCTGGCAGGTGCGCCGATCCGATCTCGACGAGCTGCTCTTTCGCAACGCCGCCACCAAGGGCGCCCGGGCCATGGAAGGCTGCCGCGTTCGCGCCGTGAGCTTCGACGCCGACGGCGCAACCGTGCAGGCCGAGCTCGACGACGGTGCGACGCACAGCTGGCGAGCCCGTTTCGTCGTCGATGCGTCGGGCCGCGACACGCTGCTCGCCAACCAGTTTCGCTGCAAGGCGAAGAACCCGAAGCACAACAGCTCCGCGCTCTACGCGCACGTCGAGGGCGCGACCCGCCTGCCCGGCAAGGCCGAGGGCAACATCACGATCTTCTGGTTCGACCATGGCTGGTTCTGGTTCATTCCCCTCGCCGACGGCACGACCAGCATCGGCGCCGTCTGCTGGCCGTCCTACCTCAAGTCGCGCAAGACGCCGTTGCCCGACTTCTTCAACGAGACGATCGCGCTCTGCCCGGCCCTGGCGGCGCGTCTCGCAGGCTCGACGCTCACCTCCGAAGTGCACGCGACAGGCAACTATTCGTACAGCAGCACGCACTCGAGCGGCGAGCGCTATCTGCTGCTCGGCGACGCCTACGCCTTCATCGACCCGGTCTTTTCGTCCGGCGTCCTGATGGCCATGAAAAGCGGCTTCGCCGGCGTCGACGTGATCGAGACCACGCTCGACCGGCCGCGTCTGGCGGCCCGCGCCCGCCGCCGCTTCGACAAGCTGATGCGCCACGGCCCGCGCGAGTTCTCCTGGTTCATCTTTCGCGTCTCCAGCCCGACGATGCGGGGCTTCTTCATGGATCCGCAGAATCCGATGCGGGTGAAGGAGGCGCTGCTGTCGCTTCTGGCCGGCGACATCTACGGCAAGACGCCGATCTGGCCGTCGATCTTCCTGCTCAAGGCCATGTACTACCTCGTCTCGCTCGGCAACTTCGGCAGCAGCCTCGCGTTCTGGAAACGCAGGCGTATCAACATCCGCGACGTCGAGGCCAGCGCGCCGTGATCCCTCGGGCCGCGATGCCGGGCCGAGCCGCGGCGCCCGGGGTGCTGCTTGTCGCGCTCGCGATGCACGCGCCCGTTCGCGCCGACGACCTGCCGTTGCCCGGACCGGTGATCGACGGCACGGTGACGAAGAAGGTCGATGTCGACGCCGTCGGCAAGCCCGGCGAGCCGCTCTGGGAGCTCGGCATCGGCGTGGCCGCGGTGCGCTTCGCCGACTACCGCGGCTCCGACCAGAGCAGCGCCTACGTGTTGCCGCTGCCCTTCGTCGCCTACCGCAGCCGCTTCCTGCGCGCCGACCGCGATGGCGCGCGCGCGATTCTCTTCGCGGGCCATCGTCTCGTGGTCGACGTGAGCCTGGCGGCGTCGGTTCCGACCAAGAGCAACGGCAGCGACGCGCGCCAGGGCATGCCTGACCTGCCCGGTACCTTCGAGATCGGCCCGAACCTCAACGTCGAGCTCTGGCAGTCCGTGGATGGCCAGTTCAAGCTCGACCTGCGCCTGCCGGTTCGGGAAGCGATCACCTTGCAGGCGACGCCCAAGGCCATCGGCGTCACCTTCTCGCCCAATCTCAACCTCGACGTGCGCCGGTTCGGAGGCAGCTGGAACCTCGGCCTG
>DAIMIM010000310.1:0-4346 GCA_036722755.1 Caldimonas sp.
CCACCTCGACCTGCGCCGCATCCTCACCGACTACGGCTTCATCGGCCATCCGTTCAGGAAAGACTTCCCGGTCTCGGGCACGGTCGAGATGCGCTACGACCCGGACCAGAAGCGCGTCATCTACCAGCCGGTGACGATCGAGCCGCGCGAGATCGTGCCGCGCGTCATCCGCGAAGACAACTACGGCGGCCTGCACTGATGGCGCCCCCACGCTTGCATCTGCGATGCTGCGCTGCCCCCCGAGGGGGCGCGGGCCTTCCTTGGGGCGGCCCGGCGAAAGGCCCGGTCTAGTCAGATGGCCGACATCAAGAACTACACCCTCAACTTCGGGCCGCAGCATCCGGCTGCGCACGGCGTGCTGCGCCTCGTGCTCGAGCTCGACGGCGAAGTCATCCAGCGCGCCGACCCGCACATCGGCCTGCTCCATCGCGCCACCGAGAAACTCGCCGAGACGCGCACCTACATCCAGTCGCTGCCCTACATGGACCGGCTCGACTACGTCTCGATGATGTGCAACGAGCACGCCTACTGCCTGGCGATCGAGAAGCTCCTGGGCGTCGACGTGCCGATCCGCGCCCAGTACATCCGCGTCATGTTCGCCGAGATCACGCGCCTCATGAACCACCTGATGTGGCTCGGCGCGCACGGTCTCGACTGCGGCGCGATGAACATCTTCATCTATTGCTTCCGCGAGCGCGAAGACCTGTTCGACATGTACGAAGCCGCCTCCGGCGCACGCATGCACGCGGCCTACTTCCGGCCCGGCGGGGTCTACCGCGATCTGCCCGATTCGATGCCGCAATACCGCGAGTCGAAGATCCGCAGTTCGAAATCCACAGGCGAGCGCAACGCGAACCGACACGGATCGCTGCTCGACTTCATCGACGATTTCGTCAAGCGCTTCCCGGAAAAGGTCGACGAGTACGAGACGCTGCTCACCGACAACCGCATCTGGAAGCAGCGCACCGTCGGCATCGGCGTCGTCACGCCGGAACGCGCGAAGAACCTCGGCTTCACCGGCCCGATGCTGCGCGGCTCGGGCATCCTCTGGGACCTGCGCAAGCACCAGCCCTACGACGTCTACGAGCACATGGATTTCGACATCCCGCTCGGCGTCAACGGCGACACCTACGATCGCTATCTCGTTCGCGTTGAGGAGATGCGCCAGGCCAATCGCATCATCCGCCAGTGCGTCGACTGGCTGCAGGCCAACCCGGGGCCGGTGATCACGTCGAACCACAAGGTCGCGCCGCCGTCGCGCGTCGACATGAAGACCGGGATGGAAGACCTGATCCACCATTTCAAGCTCTTCACCGAAGGCTTTCGCGTGCCCGAAGGCGAGGCCTATGCCGCAGTCGAGCATCCGAAGGGCGAGTTCGGCATCTATCTCGTCAGCGACGGCGCCAACAAGCCGTACCGGCTGAAGATCCGCGCCCCCGGCTTTCCGCATCTCGCGGCGCTCGACGAGATGGCGCGCGGCCACATGATCGCTGACGCCGTTGCCGTGATCGGCACGATGGACATCGTGTTCGGGGAGATCGATCGATGAGCTCGTCCGTGGTTGATCCGGCCCGTGGCCAGCCGCGGCCCGGCGGCGCCGCACCGGGCGGGACCGGTGCATCCGGCGCCGATACGCATCCGTCGCCGGCGAAGCTCTCGCCAGCGGCGACCAGGGCGTTCGAGCACGAGATCGCCAAGTATCCGCCGGAGGGCAAGGCCTCGGCCGTGATCGCCTGTCTGGCCGTCCTGCAGGGAGAGCACGGCTGGATCTCGCACGAGAGCGAAGTGCTCGTTGCCGAGGTGCTCGGCATGCCGCCGATCGCGGTGCACGAGGTCACGACGTTCTACAACATGTTCAACCAGGTGCCGGTCGGGCGCGTCAAGCTCAACGTCTGCACCAATCTGCCCTGCCAGCTGCGCGGCGGCCAGCACGCGCTCGAGCACCTCTGCACGAGCCTCGGCATCGACGAGGGCGGCACGAGCGCCGACGGCGCCTTCACCGTGCAGAAGGCCGAGTGCCTCGGCGCCTGTGCCGACGCTCCCGTGCTGCTCGTCAACGACCGGCAGATGGTGAGCTTCATGAGCGATGCACGCCTCGACGAGCTGGTCTCGTCCCTGCGTGTCCCAGCCGAGACGAACGCGACGTGAAGACATTGCCCGACCTGTCCCGATTCCAGGCCGACGGTACGGCGACGTGCTTTCACGGCCGCCATCTCGAGCCGCAGATCTATGCCGGTCTCGATGGCAGGAACTGGCGCCTGAAGGACTACGAAGCCCGCGGCGGTTATCGGGCCTGGAAGAAGATCCTCGCCGCACCGGCAAGCGCAGCCTCCGCCAGCGCGGGCGAAGGCGCCGGCATGACACCAGAGCAGGTGATCGCCGAGGTCAAGACATCGGGCCTGCGCGGCCGCGGCGGCGCCGGCTTTCCGACCGGCCTCAAGTGGAGCTTCATGCCGCGCCAGTTCCCCGGCGCGAAGTACCTTGTCTGCAATTCAGACGAAGGCGAGCCGGGCACCTGCAAGGACCGCGACATCCTGATGTTCAACCCGCACATCGTCATCGAAGGCATGGCGATCGCGGCGTACGCGATGGGCGTGAACGTCGCCTACAACTACATCCACGGCGAGATCTTCGAGGTCTACGAGCGCTTCGAGGAAGCCCTCGAAGAAGCGCGCGCGGCCGGCTACCTGGGCAGCGCGATCCTCGGCTCGAAGTGGAACTTCCAGCTGCACGGCTGCCACGGCTTCGGCGCCTACATCTGCGGCGAAGAGACGGCACTCCTCGAGTCGCTCGAGGGCAAGAAGGGCCAGCCGCGCTTCAAGCCGCCGTTTCCGGCGAGCTACGGCCTCTACGGCAAGCCGACGACGGTCAATAACACCGAGACCTTCGCCGCGGTGCCCTGGATCATCATGAACGGCGGCTCGGCGTTCCTCGAGGTCGGCAAGCCGAACAACGGCGGCACCAAGATCTTCTCGGTGGTCGGCGACGTGCAAAGGCCCGGCAATTACGAAGTGCCGCTCGGCACACCCTTCACCAAGCTGCTCGAGCTCGCTGGAGGCGTCCCCGAAGGCCGGACGCTGAAGGCCGTGATCCCGGGCGGCTCGTCGGCGCCGGTCTTGCCGGCGTCGGTCATGAGCGAGCTGACGATGGACTACGACGCCATCGCCAAGGCCGGCTCGATGCTCGGCTCGGGCGCGGTCATCGTCATGGACGACTCGCGCTCGATGGTCCATTCGCTGCTGCGCCTGTCGTACTTCTACATGCACGAGAGCTGCGGCCAGTGCACGCCCTGCCGCGAAGGCACTGGCTGGCTTTACCGCATGGTCGAGCGCATCGCCAACGGCACCGGGCGCCTGCAGGACATCGATCTGCTGAACAACGTGGCCGACAACATCCAGGGCCGCACCATCTGCGCGCTCGGCGACGCGGCGGCGATGCCGGTGCGGGCCATGATCAAACACTTCAAGCCGGAGTTCATCGCCTTGATCGAGAAGGGTGCGAAGCCTGTGCACACCGGGTCGCTCGGCTCCTCGGCGAGCATTTATCCCGAACACGATTCGGCGCTGGCCGGCGTGCCGCATCCGACCGTGTCGCCGGTCGGCGAGCCGCGCGCCGTGCCGGCGGGAGCATCGGCATGATCGAGATCGATCTCGACGGCCAGAAGGTCTCGGTGCCCGAGGGCAGCATGGTCATGCATGCGGCCGACATCGCCGGCACCTACATCCCGCACTTCTGCTATCACAAGAAGCTGACGATCGCGGCCAACTGCCGGATGTGCCTGGTCGACATCGAGAAGGCGCCCAAGCCGATGCCGGCCTGCGCCACGCCGGTGACGCAGGGCATGATCGTGCGCACCCGCAGCGACAAGGCGCTCAACGCCCAGCAAGGCGTGATGGAGTTCCTGCTCATCAACCACCCGCTCGACTGCCCGATCTGCGACCAGGGCGGCGAATGCCAGTTGCAGGATCTGGCGGTCGGCTACGGCGCCTCGTCGTCGCGCTACGACGAAGACAAGCGCGTCGTCTTCCCGAAAGACGTCGGCCCGCTCATCTCGATGAAGGAGATGAACCGCTGCATCCACTGCACGCGCTGCATCCGCTTCGGCCAGGAAGTGGCCGGTGTGATGGAGCTCGGCATGATCCACCGCGGCGAGCACTCCGAGATCACGACCATCGCCGGCGAGACGATCGACTCCGAGCTGTCGGGCAACATGATCGACATCTGCCCGGTCGGCGCGCTGCTCAGCAAGCCGTTCCGCTATAGCGCCCGCACCTGGGAGCTGTCGCGCAGGAAGAGCGTGAGCCCGCACGATTCGACCGGCGCCAACCTGATCGTCCAGGTCAAGG
>DAIMIM010000311.1:0-4326 GCA_036722755.1 Caldimonas sp.
GCGCCGGCATGATCCGGCCGAACATGGCGACGATGCTCGGCTTCATCGCCACCGATGCCGTGATCGAGCCGGCGCTCCTGAAGCGGCTCGTCCGCGATGCGGCCGACGAGTCGTTCAACCGCATCACCATCGACGGCGACACGTCGACCAACGATTCGTTCGTGCTGATCGCAACGCAGCGAGCCGGCCATGCGCCGATCACGAGCCTCGACAGCGCCGACGGCAGAGCACTGCGCGACGCGGTGTTCGACGTCGCCCGCCGCCTGGCGCAGGCCATCGTCCGCGACGGCGAAGGTGCGACCAAGTTCATCACCGTGCGTGTCGAAGGCGGCGCCAGCGTCGACGAATGCCGGAAGGTGGCCTACGCGATCGCCCATTCGCCGCTCGTCAAGACGGCATTCTTCGCCAGCGATCCGAATCTCGGCCGCATCCTGGCCGCGGTCGGCTATGCCGGCATCGACGACCTCGATGCGACGCGCATCGATCTTTTTCTCGACGACGTGCACGTCGTCGAAGGCGGCGGCCGCCGTCCTGCCTATTGCGAGGAAGACGGCCAGCGCGTCATGAAGCAGAGCGATATCACGGTGCGCGTCGATCTGCATCGCGGCCCGCACGACGCCAGCGTGTGGACCTGCGACCTGAGCGTCGACTACGTGAAGATCAACGCCGACTACCGCAGCTGAACCGGCGGCGAAGTGGGCACAACGCAACGCCGGGCGCCGCGCAGCATTGCCGAGTCGCACGGCCCGCTGCTACGATTCGTGCCTTCAACGAGATCACGCCCCATGCAACGCAACCGCACCCACATCGTCTCCGGCGCCTTCGGCGTCGTCCGGCGTTGCGCTGCCCTTGCTGGCATGCCCAAGCGTCCCGGCGGCGCCCTCGCCCCGGCACCGATCTAGTCCTCTCGGCCTGCTTCGCATCGAAGTTCCGCTGAGAGATCAGCGGAAAACTTCGATCGCCGACGTTGTTCCGCTGCAAGGGCCCACCCGGCCCGCAGGCGCTCCCAACCGGGACGCCGAGATGGAAAGAGCAGGTGACGCCATGAGTTGGCTGTCGAAAGTTTTGAGAAGTTTGTTGCCGCCGCGTCCCTGGCTACCGGCCACCGACCTGTTGCGCGACGTCGCCTATCGCCGCCTGTGGACGTCGATCGTCATCAGCTCGTTCGGCGGCCAGGTGACGATGCTCGCCGTGCCGCTGACCGCCGCCATCCTGTTGCGCGCGAGCCCGACGCAGATGGGTCTGCTCACGGCGATGGAGATCGCGCCGTTCGTTCTGTTCTCGCTGCCGGCGGGGGTCTGGCTCGATCGCGTGAAGAAGCTTCCCGTCTACGTGATCGGCGAATGCACGATCGGCGTCGTCGTCGCGAGCGTGCCGCTGGCATCGTGGGCGGGCTGGCTCTCGCTGCCCTGGCTCTACGTGTGCGGCTTCGTCATCGGCACCGTCTACACGACGGCGGGCAGTGCCGCGCAGATCGTGCTGACGCAGGTGGTGCCGCGCGACCGCCTGGTCGAGGCGCACGCGAAGAACGCGCTGGCGAGCTCGGGCGCCGAGGTGGCCGGCCCCGGCCTTGCCGGCGCGCTCATCAAGGTCGTGGGCGCGCCGGTGGCCTTGCTTGTCGACGCCGTGCTGCTGTCGATTTCGGCGGCGATCCTGCGCGGCATTGCCATCCATGAGCAGCCGAAGCAGCCCAGCGCAGAGGGCATGGCGGCCGTGCAGTTCTGGATCGACCTGAAGGCCGGCGTGCGCTTCGTCGCGCGCAACCGGCTTTTGATCGCGCTGGCGAGCGTTGTCGGCAGCTGGCAGGCCTGCTATCAGGCGGCGCTTGTCGTGCAGATCCTGTTCGCGACGAGAACGCTCGGCCTCTCGGAGCAGGCGATCGGCCTCAGCTACACCGGCATGGGCGTGGGCACCATCATCGCCAGCGTCTTCGGCAACCGCATCAGCAGGCGGTTCGGTCCGGGGCGAAGCCTGGTCGCCGGAATTGCGATCTCCGGTGCTGGCTGGTCGTTGCTCTCGACAGCGCCGGCCAACGCCTGGGGCGCCGCCGTGTTCACGCTGACCTTGATGATGTTCTCGACCGGCGCGGTGCTGATCTTCATCAACTTTCTCGCCCTGCGCCAATCGGTGACGCCGGCGCCGCTGCTCGGCCGCATGACCAGCACGATGCGCTGGTTGATCCTGATTCCGGCCGGCCCGGGCGCTCTGCTCGGCGGCTGGCTCGGCGAGCACTACGGTCTGCGGAGCTCGCTGGCCGTCGCCGGCGGCGGTGCGCTGTTGCTGGCAATGGTGGCTCTGCGGCTCGATGTCATCCGCAATCTGAGGCAACTGCCGCAGCCGGAAAGCGTCGAGGATTGGATCGGCGCCGAAGCCGAGGTGCGGCAGGCCGAGGCGTTTTGAGGAGAGGAGCAAGCCCATGGAACCAGTGCTGATCGACGTCCCCGAACGTATCGACACGGAGCGCCTGATCCTGCGCTGCCCGCACCGCGGCGATGGCGCGGCCGTGAATGCGGCCGTCGCTGCGTCGCTGCCCGAGCTCGGGCCGTGGATGCCATGGGCCGGCTCGATGCCGACGCTCGACGAATCGGAGACGCACTGCCGTCGCCAGCAAGGCCGCTTCATCCTGCGCGAAGACCTAGCCATGCTGATCTTCGCGCGCGACGCGTCGGGCAACGAAGGCGAGCTTCTCGGAGGCACCGGCCTGCACCGGATGGACTGGACGCTGCGCCGTTTCGAGATCGGCTACTGGCGCAAGACCGGCCTCGAAGGCCGCGGCATCATCACCGAGGCCGTGGTCGCGCTCGCGCGCATGGCGTTCGACAAGCTCGATGCGCGTCGCGTCGAGATTCGCATGGACGACAACAACGAGCGCAGCTGGAAGGTTGCCGAGCGCGCCGGCTTCACGCTCGAAGCCTTGCTCCGCTTCGATGCCGCGACGCCGAGCAACGCACCGCGCAGCACCCGCATCTACGCGCGGGTGCGTGGCGCCGAAGAGCCGATGGGCGCGAGCGGCGCGTAGCGATCGCCGCAGGCGGCCGGCGCGTCAGTCGGCGGTGCTGTCGCCGGGCGAAAAGCGGTCGACGGCGTCGGTGACGAGGCCGTCGATGCCGAGCGCCTCGAGACGGCGCGCCTCGGCCGGGTCGTTCACGGTGTAGACCAGCCCGCGCATCCCGGCGGCGTGGATGCGGCCGAGAACATCGGCATCGAGCACCGAGTAGTTGGTGACGACGGCGGCGCAGCCGAGCGCCTGCGCTTCCTCGAGCCAGCCGCTGCGCAACGTATCGAGAAGGAGGCCGCGTCGCAGATGCGGCGCGGCCTCCTTGGCCGCTTGCAGCGAGGCCGGTTGGAACGACGTGAGCAGTGGCTGCACCGGCGCGCCAGCCCAGAGCGAAGCCGCGGCCGCTGCCACGACCTCGCCGGTCTTGTGCTCCTGCGCCGGCGACGCCTTGATCTCGATGTCGAGTGCGAAGGAGTTGCGCAGGCAGTAGCGCGCGATCCCTGCGAGGCTCGGGATCGGCTCGCCCGCAAAGGTGCGGCCGTGCCAGCCGCCAGCGTCGAGGCGCGAGAGCTCGCTCCAGTCGAGCGATGCAGCGGGGCCGCGGCCATTCGTCGTGCGCTGCAGCGTCGCGTCGTGGAGCAGGAAAGGCACGCCGTCGGCCGACAGCTTGACGTCGCATTCGAAGGCGCGGTAGCCGTGCGCTGCCCCGAGCCGAAATGCGGCGAGCGTGTTTTCGGGACCGAGCTTGCCGGCGCCGCGATGGGCGATCCAGCGAGGAAAGTGCCAGGGTGTCGTCGACACGGCGCTGTCTCGGGCGATGTCGGCCGGCGGTGGCGTCAGGCGCCGACGCGAGCCGAAGTCGCCGCGTCGAACCAGTGCAGATGCGACGCCGAGGCGTGGATGCCGACGACATCGCCGACCTTCGGATACGGCAACGTCGCGTCGAGGCGCGCCGTGAACAGCGATTCGCCGATCAGCCCGTAGACGAGCCGCTCGGCGCCGAGCATCTCGAGCGCCTGCACGCGCATCGGCCAGCTCGCCGCGGCGGAATCGCTGCCGATGACCACGTGCTCAGGCCGCACACCCAGCACCAGCTCGCCGTCACGCGGCGCGGGCGAGGGCAATGCCAGCGCCCGGCCACCCGACGTGAAGCCGGTGCCATCGGTGCGCCCGCGCACCAGGTTCATCGGCGGCGAGCCGATGAACCCGGCGACGAAGACCGTGGCCGGGCGGTGATAGACCTCGTCGGGCGTGCCGATCTGCTCCATGCGGCCGGCGTTCATGACGATCATCCGCTCGGCCAGCGTCATCGCCTCGACCTGGTCGTG
>DAIMIM010000312.1:0-4302 GCA_036722755.1 Caldimonas sp.
TGTGCGAGATGTCGGAGCCGAGCGGCCCCATCGAGAACGGCACGACGTACATCGTCCGGCCACGCATCGCGCCCTTGAAGAGAGCGGGCGTGCCGTCGGCCTGGCCGGCCTGCAGGATGCGACGCATCGCCTCGGGCGCCATCCAGTGGTTGGTCGGGCCGGCGTTCTGCTCGCGCTCGGAGCAGATGAAGGTGCGGTCCTCGACGCGGGCGACATCGCTGGCGCTGCTGCGGGCGAGAAAGCTGTGCGGTCGCAGGGCCGGGTTCAGCGCCTGCATCGTCCCGGCGGCGACGAGCTCGGCGCAGAGACGGTCGTACTCGGCGTCGCTGCCGTCGCACCAGTGGACGTCGCTCGCTTCGGTGAGCGCGGCCATGCTGGCAACCCAGTCGATCAGCTTGCGGTGCCGAACGTGGGCCGGGGGATCGATCGCCGCGCCGTGTGCCGGGAGTCGGTTCATGGGAATTCCTGTCGTTGAAAAGCGCGCGTAGCGAGACGTGGCGGCCGAGGTGGCAAGCAGTGTACCGGGCGTGCAACAGGCGTCCGGCGCAGGGAATTGGTGCCGCGCCGCAATAATCACCCGATGCGCCGCCGTCCCTTTCTCGCCGCCGCTCTCGGGGCGATCGCCGTCTCGCCCGCGCGCGTTCAAGCGACGCGCGCCGCTGACGCACCGCTTCGCCTCGGCGTCGACGCGGCGCTCGTCGAATCGGGCCTGGGGCGAAGCCTGCAGCACGCCTTCGGCGCCGACACCGGCATCCTCGTCAAACTCGTCGCCGGCCCGGCGCTGGCCCTGCTCGCCGCCATCAAGGAAGGCGAGCTCGACGCCGTGCTGAGCAATGCGCCGGACGCCGAAGCAGCGCTCGACAAGCAAGGCCTGGTGCACGACCGGCACGCGATCGCGGCCGGCGAATTCATCCTCGTCGGCCCGGCGCCGGCACGCGTTCGCGGCAAGCGAGCGGCGCCGCCGACGCGCAGCGGCGTCGAGGCGCTGACGACGATCCGCGATCTCGCCGCCGCCGGCACGCCGGGGCTGGTCTTCCTGTCGCCGGGTGACGGCTCGGGAACGCACGTCGCCGAGCAGGCGCTCTGGCGTGGCGCGCGCATCGACCCGCAGGCGCCCTGGTACGCGATCGCCGACCCGAAGGCCGGCTTCGCCGCGCAGGTTCGGGCGCGCGGCGCTTACGCGCTGGTCGAGCGGGGCGCCTGGGCTGCAGCGGGCGGTGCGCCGCTCGCCGTCCTCGTCGAGCAGGATCCGGCGCTTGGCGAAACGGTGCACGTGATGCGCGCGTTTCACATCACCCATCCGGCCGGCAAGATCTTCGTCGCCTGGATCTCCGGCGGCCGCGGCCGTGCGGTCGTCGCGTCGCATCGCGGCTACCGTGCGCCCGACCGCTGAACGACCCATGGCGACATCGGGCCGGCTGCTCAGCCTCAACGTCTCGCGCGCCGTTCCGGTCCTGATCGACGGCCGCAAGGTGATGACGGCGATCGGCAAGAAGGCGTTGCCGGGCGCGCGCGCCGTGCTGCGGCTCGGCATCGAGGACGACGAGCAAGCCGATCTCACCGTGCACGGCGGTGTGAGCAAAGCCGTGTACGCCTATCCGGGCGAGCACTACGCATTCTGGAAGACGGTGCGCGCACAGGCGCAGGTGGCGCTCTGGGACGAGGCGCTGCCACCTGGATCGCTCGGCGAGAACCTGACGATCGAAGGCTTGGTCGAGAGCGGCATGTGGATCGGCGACGTGCTGCGCTTCCCGGGCTGCGAGCTCGCCGTCAGCGAGCCGCGCTTTCCCTGCTTCAAGCTCGATGCGGCGATGGGCTTCAAGCACGCGAGCAAGCTGATGGCCGAATCCGGCTGGTGCGGAAGCTATCTGGCGGTGCGCTCGCCGGGAACGATCGAGGCCGGCCAGACCTTTCGGATCGTCCGCGGGCCGCGCGAGGTCGGCATCGCCGAGCTGTTTCGCGCGCGCATGCGCCGGCCCTTGGTGCAGTAGCGATGCTCGCCTATCGGCACGCCTTCCACGCCGGAAACCATGCCGACGTGCTCAAGCACACCGTGCTGATGCTGGTGCTGCGGCACATGAACGCGAAGCCGAAGGGCTACCGCTTCGTCGACACGCACGCCGGCGCCGGCGGCTATTCGCTCGAAGGCCGCTACGCGCAGAAAAAAGGCGAATACGAAGGCGGCATCGGCCGCCTCTGGACCCGCGACGACCTGCCCGGGGTGCTGCGCGACTACGTCGAGCTGGTGCGGCGCTTCAACCCGGACGGCGTGCTCGCGCAGTACCCGGGATCGCCGGCGTTCGCGCAGATGCTGCTGCGCCCGCAGGACCAGTTGCGCGCCTACGAGCTGCATCCAACCGAGCAGAAGATCCTGCGCTCGACGCTGCTCGCAACCCCCGACGCGATCGCCTACGACGGCGACGGCTTCGACGGCCTGAAATCGCAGCTGCCGCCGTCGAGCCGCCGCGGCGCGGTGCTGATGGACCCGAGCTACGAAGGCAACCGCGATTACGGCCGCGTCATCGCCACCTTGCGCGAGGCGCTCGGCCGGTTCGCCGAGGGCGTCTACATGGTCTGGTATCCGCAAGTGAGCAAGGTCGAGGCCGCCGAGCTGCCGCGCCGGCTCGAGGCGATCGCGCCGCACGGCTGGCTGCACCTGCGGCTCTCGGTGCAGCAGCCCGATGCGCAGGGCTTCGGGCTGGCCGGCAGCGGCATGTTCGTGATCAATCCGCCGCACACCTTGCGGGCGCAGATGGAAGAGGTGTTGCCGTACCTGGTCGAGGTTCTGGCGCAGTTCGACGGCGCCAACTACGCCATCGATCGCCGCGACGCCTGAGGCCCGAAGGCCGACGCGCGAAGCGCGGCCGATCCGCTCAGGCCGGTGGCGGCTCCCGCTTCAGATCGCGGAACGCCGCGAACAACCAGGTCCGCATGCCGACGAGCAGCGTGTACGGGGTCCGCTGCTCGTCCGGAAGCTTCTGCTCGGCGACGTGGGCGCGCGCGAAATCGTGGCCGACGCGCTGCAGCCGCTCGACCAGCGTCGCCGCCAGGCCCTTCGTGATCTCGCCGTGCACGAGCATGATGAGCTCGCCGTCGCCGTCGAAGCCGCCGCTCAGGTAGTCGCCGACGACGTGCTCGCGAAAATAGCGCATCACCGGTCCGTGCGGCAGCCAGCGAAAGCCCTTCGCGACCTTGAGCCGGTAGCGGTTGAGCGGCCGCAGTTCGATGATGCCGAGGCGGTCGAGCTGCATCAGGTACTTCACGCACTCGGCGTCGCTGATGGCGTACTCCCGCGTCAGCTCCTCGAAGCTCCACTGGCTGAGGCAGCAGATCGCGACCAGCAAGAGCTTGCGGTCTGCCACGACGGCGGCTTCCTGCTCGGCCGTCAGCTCGTGCGCCAGCGGCTGCGCATCGGCAACCTTGCGCGCGAGCTCCGAGAAATCCATCTTCAGCACGCGCAGCATCTCGTCGATGCGCGACAGCGGCATGTCGGACTTCGCGAACACGCGCTTGACGCTCGACTCCGACATGCCGAGCGCATCGGCGAGGTCGGCGTAGGTCACGCCGGCCGCGCGCAGCTCGCCCTTCAATGCGTCGACAAGGTCGCGGCTCGTGCTCATTCGGTGGTTCGAAGCGGCGCCAGTATCGCCGGGCGCGCCCGCCGGTCGCACCGGGGCGGCGGCGAGCGCTCGCGCTGAAGGCCGAACAACCCGTCCATCGCGTCGCGTCGATCGGGTAGATTCGGGCGCCCTTGGAGAGCCCGATGGAGACTGGCCCGAAGGCCGACGCCGGCCGGATCGCGGAAGCGACAGACGCTCCGGCGCATGCACATCCCAATCAGTTCGCGTTGCTCGGGCAGCGCCGCTTCGCGCCTTTTTTCTGGACGCAGTTTCTCGGCGCCGGCAACGACAACCTCTTCAAGTTCGCCTTCACCGTGCTCGTCACCTACGAGCTGCAGGTGCGCTGGCTGCCGCCGGCGCTTGCCGGCCTGGCAATCGGCGCGCTCTTCATCCTTCCGTTCCTGCTGTTTTCCGCGACCAGCGGGCAGCTCGCCGACAAGTACGACAAGACGGTGCTGATCCGCGTCGTCAAGTGGCTCGAGATCGGAGTCATGGCGCTGGCCGGCTTCGGCTTCATCACCGGCGACGTGATCGTGCTGCTCGGCTGCGTCTTCCTGATGGGCCTGCACTCGACCCTGTTCGGGCCGGTCAAGTTCGCCTATCTGCCGCAGCATCTCAGCGAGCGCGAGCTGACCGGCGGCAACGGCATGGTCGAGATGGGCACCTTCGTCGCCATCCTGCT
>DAIMIM010000313.1:0-4297 GCA_036722755.1 Caldimonas sp.
GAGCAGCAGCGAGCCGATGCCGGTGCGCGCGCCCTTCGGATCGGTGTAGCCGCCGATCACGAACTCCTGCCGCTGCGTGCACTTGAGCTTGATCCAGGTCGGGCTGCGCCGCGAGACGTAGGGCGAATCGGCGCGCTTGCCGATCACGCCCTCGAGCTTCATGCGGCAGGCGTTGTGCAGCAGCTCCTGGGGACTGCTGTGGAAGTCTTCGCTGAAGCGGATGCGATCCTGCGTCGGCGCCGCATCGAGCAACGCGCGCAACAGGGCGCGGCGCTCGATCAGCGGCACGGCGCGCAGGTCGCGGCCAGCGTGGTATGGCACGTCGAACAGGTAGTACTGAATCCTGTCGGTGCGGGCCGAGTCGAAGGCGTTTTGCAGCAGGTTGAAATCGGGCGCGCCGTTGGCGCCGGCGACGACGATCTCGCCGTCGAACCAGCCGGGGCCGATGCCGAGCGCGCGCACGGCGTCGACGAGGCCCTTGAGGCGCGACGACCAGTCGTTGCCGTTGCGCGTGAAGAGGCGCACGTCGTCGCCGTCGATGCGGGCGAGCAGGCGATAGCCGTCGAACTTGATCTCGTAGATCCAGCCGTCGTCGGCCGGCGTTTGCGCGACGAGCGTCGCGAGTTGCGGCGCCAGGCTGGCGGGCAGCGCAGCCTGCTTTGCGCCGGCGGGCAATGCGAGCGGTGCGGGCACGCCTTTCGTGTTCGCTTTCGCCGGCGCGGTCTTGCGCGCAGGCGAAGCCTTTGCCGCCGCCGCCCCGCGCGCGTTCTTCGCCGCTGCTTTCGGCGGCGGGTTCGGGATCGTGCGGTTCGACAGCACGCTGCCTTGCTCGGCCTCGACGACGCTGTATTCGGACGCCGGCCGCGCCGCCTCGTCGCGCTCCTTGATGAGCAGCCACGGCTCCTGCCGCTCGGCGGCGCGGCCGTGCATGCGCACCAGCGTCCAGCCGCCCGTGAGCTTCTTGCCGTGCAGCCTGAACTTGAGCTTGCCGGCGGCGTAGCCGGCGCGCGGATCGCCGATCGGCTCCCAGGTGCCGTTGTCCCAGACGATCACCGAGCCGCCGCCGTATTGGCCCTTCGGAATCTCGCCCTCGAAGCGGCCGTAGTCGATCGGGTGGTCTTCCACGTGCACCGCCATGCGCTTGTCGGCCGGATCGAGGCTCGGCCCCTTCGGCACGGCCCAGCTCTTCAGCGTGCCGTCGAGCTCGAGCCGGAAGTCGTAGTGCAGGTGGCTGGCGGCGTGCTTCTGGACGACGAAGGACAGGCGCCCGGCCTTCGACGGCGCGCCGCCCTCGGGCTCGCTCGTGATCGCGAAGTCACGCTTCTTGATGTAGCTGCGCAGTGCATCGGTCATGGCTGTTGGCGAGCGGGCAATCGCCGTGCCGGAAGGCCGGAAGGAGAAGGCACGGCGTTTCGCTGAACGGCGCGGCTACCGGCCCGGAATGCGTACCCCTTGCGGCCCGCCCAGGTGCACGCCGCCGTCGAGCAGCAGCAATTCCCCGGTCACCGCGCGGGCGCCGTCGACGAGCCAGACGACCGCATCGGCCACATCCTCCGGCGTGCAGGCGCGGCCGAGCGGAGCGAGCGCTTCGTAGCCGGCCTTGACCTTCTCGTAGCCTTCCTGGCCGAGCCCGTCGACGAACCAGCGCGTCGTGATGAGGCCGGGGCAGACCGCGTTGACGCGCACTTCCGGCGCCATGGCGCGCGCGAAATACAGCGTCATCGCATTGACCGCGCCCTTCGACGCGATGTAGGCCACCGAGGAGCCGATGCCGAGCGCACCGGCGATCGACGACACGTTGACGATGGAGCCGAGCGCGAGCTTGAGATGCGGCGCGCAGGCGCGGATCATCTGGAAGGTGCCGAGCGCGTTGACGCCGACCACGTTCTGGAACGTCGCGGTGTCGATGGCGTCCCAGTTGGCGGCGCCGCCGAAGCTGGTGATGCCGGCGTTGTTGACGAGCGCGTCGAGATGGCCCCAGCGATCGACCGAGGCATCGGCCATCGCCTTGCAGTCGGCGTCGTCGGCGACGTCGCCGCGCATCAGCAGCGTGTCGGCGCCGGCGGCCTGGCACGCGGCCGCCGAGGCCTGGGCTTCCGCGGCGCTGCGCGAATAGTTGATCAGCAGGTCGTAGCCGCGCCCGGCGAGCGCCAGCGCCGTGGCCGCTCCGACGCCGGTGCCCGAGCCTGTGACGATCGCCACCTTGCGAGCAGATGTCATCGATGCCTCCTGCGGTTGAATTGATCCCATTCTCGCCAAGCCGGTCGTGGAACCAACCTCGGCGGGCTCAGAGGACCTTGTCTTTCTGGAGTTGCGTCAGCATCGCCTTGCCTTTCCTGGGCGGCGTGAGCTTGGCGCCGAGCACGTCGAGAGCCTTTCCCGCGTTGAACAGGCTGCCGCTCAAGGCCTTGTCGAGCTCGGTGAGCTGTGCCTTGTCGGTGATGCCGAGGGAGCGGCCCGCCTTGGCCAGATCGATCTTGGGAATGTCGAGATCGTCGATCTTCGCGAGATTGGCCTCGACCCCGTCCATCTGCTTTCGCGCCGTGGAGATCGTGAGGAGGATCGCCTTCGCCTGCTCGGTGATCTTCTGCATCACCTTCTCCTCGAAGCCCTTGGCGCGATACTTCTGCACCAGGGCGGCGACTTTCGCCTCGATCTTGCTCACCGTCTGGTACGTGCCTTTGAGCGACATCTTCTGAGCACTGGCCTGGTCAAATTTCAGGCCATCCTTGTCCCGCGTCTGCACCGACTCCGTGGCGCTTGCCAGCAATTCTTCGCTTGCCTTGAGCCGGTCGCCGAACCTCTTGAAGGGGCTTGTGTTCGATTCGATCTCGGCAAGCTCGCGAAGTGCGTCGTCCTGCGAGTCGCGCAACGCGTCGTCCTGAGTCTTGGCTTGCGCGCCGAGCTTCTTCGCGTCGTCGAGCTCTTTCATCAACTCCTTGCGGAACTCGGCCACGTCGTGGACAAGCACGCGGAAGTCGGCGATCCGCGCGACGATGAACTGCTTGTTCTGCTGGAGCTCGCGCAGCTCCTCGACCATGATCTTGGCGTTGACCAGGCGAGCTCCGAGGATGTCGACCTCGGCCTCGATGGCGCTGTTGACCGCGTCCATCTCCAGCGCGTCGGCGTCCTTGGTCGCGGCGGCGAGCTGCGACGCCAGCTCCTTCAACTTGGCCCGGCTCTTCAAGGTCGCCGCGGCATGCGACTTGGACTCTTTCTGCAGGTTGGCGAACTTGCTGGCGGCTTCCTTGTCGTCCATCGTCGTCTGTCCTCTGCAGCCTGGCGCGGCCACGAATCGATGGTAGCGATTCTCGAGACACGGCGCGCCAGTGCCGCGACTGAGGCGTACAACCCCAGCCGGATTCCAATGGTGGCTGGCGCGGGCAGGGGATCGACGGAACCGAAGCACCACAAGACTCGACTATGGCGACGTTCGAATGGATCATCGTGTTGCTGCTCGGTGCAGCGCTGCTCGCTGCGTTGGCGCGCCGGGTCGGTGCGCCGTATCCGACCTTTCTCGCGCTCGGCGGCATGCTGCTTGCGTTCGTGCCGGCCAGCCCGAACTGGACGCTCGACCCGCAGCTGGCGCTGGCGCTCTTCGTCGCGCCCGTGCTGCTCGACGCAGCCTACGACACCTCGTTGCGCGACCTGCGAGCCAACTGGCGGCCGGTCGCCGGGCTCGCCATCGCGGCGGTGGGCACGACGGTGCTGGCCGTCGCCGTCGTGGCGCGCTGGCTCGTGCCCGACATGCCGTGGCCGGTGGCGATTGCGCTCGGTGCGATCGTCGCGCCGCCCGATGCGGCCGCGGCCACCGCGGTGATGCGGCAGGTGAAGCTGCCGCACAAGCTGCTGAAGATCCTCGAAGGCGAAAGCCTGTTGAACGACGCGAGCGCGCTGCTCATCTACAAGCTCGCGATCATGACCGCCATGGCCGGGCACCTGGGCTTCGGCGGCGTCGCGCCGGTGTTTGCGCTGACCCTCTTCGGCAGCCTCGCCGCGGGCGTGTTCTGCGGGTATGCGCTGCAGCCGTTGACGACCCGCCTGCGCGACGTGCCGATCGCGTTGATCGTGCATTCGCGCTCACCTTTGGGCCGCTCAGGCGCCGCGCGATCGCGGTGGCGCGGCAGCGGGCGTTCGAGCTGCGGCGGGATGACGTGATCGGGGATGACGCGTATCGAGTGCTGGTGCAGGAGCTCGATTGGGCGGAGTTGAGCGCGGGAGGCGGAAGGCGGGAATGAAATCGGCGTGAACCGACTGATTGAATTGCTTTTTGAATCCTATCGAGAGACCGCTAACG
>DAIMIM010000314.1:0-4289 GCA_036722755.1 Caldimonas sp.
CGATCCAGCCGACCGGCGCTTCGTCCTTCAGCGGCTCGATGTACTCGGGCTCGCCCGTCAGCAGGCTCACCACGTCGCGGCCTTTGAAGAGCTCGCGGGTGTTGCCCTCGCGCACGAACTTGGCGAGATCGGCGCCGAACAGCACGTTGAAGATCGCGTCGGGCTTGGCATCGGCCAGCGCCTGCACGACCGCTCCGGCGTCGATGCGGCCGAGCGGCGTCGCCTGGTCGGCGAGGAACTCGACATCGGGCTGGAGCTTTTTCAGCATCGCCTTGAACGTCGCCGCGGCCGACTGGCCGTATTCGTAGTTCGGGTAGACGACGACCCAGCGTTTCTTGTGCAGCTTGGCCGCCTCGGGCACCAGCATGGCCGACTGCATGTAGGTGTTGGGCCGCAGGCGGAAGGTGTAGTGGTTGCCGTTCTGCCAGGTGATCTTGTCGGTGAGCGGCTCGGCGGCGAGGAAGAAGACCTTCTTCTGCTTCGCGAAATCGGTGACGGCCAGCCCGGTGTTCGACAGGAACGTGCCGGCGATCAGCGCCACGCCTTCGCGCGAGACGAGCTCCTCGGCGACGCGCACCGCGTCGCCCGGATTGCCGTTGTCGTCGCGCGAGATCACTTCGATCTTCTTGCCGAGCACGCCGCCGGAGGCGTTCACCTCCTCGACCGCGAGCTCCCAGCCCTTCTTGTACGGATCGAGAAAGGCCGGCTGCGCCTTGTAGCTGTTGATCTCGCCGATCTTGATCGTGCCCTGCGCGTGCGCCGGCAAGGAGATGGCGAGCGCGGCGAACGACGCGGCGAGAACGAGAGGCTTGAGCATGAGAGCGGGCTCCTGGTGAGTCTTCAGCGTTGGGCTTGTGCGTGGCGATCGGGTCGCGTCAGACCGCGATGTCGCTCGACTGGATGCGCTTCACGCCAGCCTTGGCCATCTTGTCCCATGCGGCCGCGAGCGAGCCGTTGAGATCGATGCCGCGCGATGCGTCTTCGATGACCGATGCCTTGAAGCCGGCCTTTCTCGCATCGAGCGCCGTCCAGGCGACGCAGAAATCGGTGGCGAGGCCGCAGACGTAGACGGTGTCGACGCCGTGCGCCTTGAGGTACGCCGCCAGGCCGGTCGTGGTCTTGCCATCGGCTTCGGTGAAGGCCGAGTAGCTGTCGGTCGACTGGTGGTAGCCTTTGCGAATGATGAGCTGCGCCTTGGGCAGCGACAGGTCCTTCAGCAGGGCGGCGTCCGGCGAGCCCTGCACGCAGTGGTCGGGCCAGAGCACTTGGTCGCCGTAGGCCAGCCTGGTGGTCTCGAACGGCTTCTTGCCGGCGTGCGCCGAGGCGAACGAGATGTGGCCCGGCGTGTGCCAGTCCTGCGTCACGATCACGTTCTCGAACGCGCCGGCGATCCTGTTGATGACCGGGACGACCTGCTCGCCGCCTTTGACCGGCAGCGTGCCGCCGGTGACGAAGCAGTTCTGCACGTCGATGACGAGCAAGGCGCTTTTCGCGTCGGGCCTGATCGCCGCGGCGGCCATGGCGCTGCGCATGGCGCCGGGCAGAGCGAGGCCGGTGCCGGCCCAGGCGACATTGCGGATGAAGTGACGTCGTTGCATGGTGGTTCCTCGTGTCGAATCATGGCGGTTCACTTGCATCGATCGTGCCGGCCGGCTCACGCTAGCGTTGCCCGTCGAACTTGGCGATCTCGTCGGCGCGCAGCCCGCCAACGCGCGCATGCGGCCGCGGCCCGGTCTGCATGGCGATGACCAGCAGCATCTCGTTCGGCCGCGGCGCATCGGCGACGCGCACCTCGAGCGAATCGAAATGGCTGCGCACGTAGGCGGCGACGCGGTGATGGATCGGAATATCGATCGACGTGCCGGCCGGGCCGATCTTGGTGGTCGAGGGCACGATCGCGTGCGATCCTTCGAGCAGGTCGCGCATGCCGTAGCCACCGGGCACATGCCAGAGCGCGCCGTGCTCGAGCTCGCCGGCCAGGCCGATCAACGCGCCCTTGCCATAGGCCTCGATCGCGGCCGCGCCGCCGAGCGCAGCGACGAGTCGCGACGCCATCTCGCGGCCGAGCGGCTTCAGCGCCTCCATCATCGGCACGATGTCTTCGACGTAGCGGCCGGCGTACGGGTTCTTGACGACGGCGGCGCAGCTGCCACGGCGCAGCGGCTTGGCCAGGCGCGGACCGTTGTCGTGCCAGACGTCTTCGACCGACACGACCAGCTTGCGGACATCGATCTCGGGCAGCTCGGCGGTGGCGGGGATCAGCATGGAACGAGACTCCGTGAGAAGGCGGCATCGGCGAGCGGCCGCGCGATCGGTCCGGCGCTGGCGCCGTCGACGACGAGAACGCGACCTTGCAACGACAGCACGGACGCGATGATGCGCCCGCGCGCGATCTCGCTCCGTGCCGCCTCGGCGCCGGCGGCCAGGGCCCGGCCGATCGCCGCGGCGTCGAGCGGCGGCACGGCGCAGGTGACGAGGCGAGCGCCGAGGTCGCTGTCGTCGCGGATCCGGTTCGCCGGGCGGCGGACGATGCGCGGATCGTCGAGGTCGACGGCATTGCCGATCACCGTCGCCGCCGCATCGGCCGCCGAGGCGTGGGTCGCGAGCACCGTGACCGCATCGGCGATGCCGAGCGAGAAGCTCCGTCCGCGCCACCCCGAGGTAGCGATGCCGCGCACGCCGGACGCGGCATCGATGGCGAAGCGGCCAGCGAGCGGCAGGCCAGCGAGACCGTGCGCCGGGTCGGCGACAAGGCCGATGTCGAAGCGCGCGCCCGGCGCCAGGTGCACGGCGATGTCGCCACCGTTGTTGACGTAGGCGCGCTGAATGCGCGCATCGTCGAAGCGGCCGATCAGCTCCTCGGCGACGCTGCCGGCGACGGCCGCCATCGCCGTGATGAAACGCCCGCCTTCGGCGTGGCGCCGACACGCGCCCACCATGCGCCGCGCCACGACGCCGTGCGGCGCGATGCGGGCGCCGTCGAGCGACGAGAGATCCGTTCGCAGCAGGTCGAGCTCGGCGACGAGCTCGGCGAGCAGGCCGCGAAAGCGCTCCCAGGCGCGCTCGATGCACGCGGCTGCAACGCCCGGCTCGCCCTCGGCCAGGAGGATGCAATCGATCGGCCCATGCTGGAAGTGCCAGCGGCCGTCACCGAGCAGCGCGCGCACCGCACCGGTCACTTGGCAACCTCCGCGCTGCGCGCTGCGGCATTCGCCTTGGGAACGGCCCGGCGGCTCATGCCGGCGCGCCTCGAGGAGCGTCGAGCGGCCAGGGATTGCCTGCCGCCGGCGCGACCAGGCGATACGCGCCCGACGCGACGATCTCGTCGAGCCGGCGCACCCGGTCCATGTGGCCGCCGAGCGCGCGGTAGTCGTCCAGGCGCATCGTGAACTCGATCGGCGAGACGATCGCCGGTGTCGGCACCGAGCCGAAGCTCATCGCCGGCATCTTCGCGACGTCGACCATGACCGTGATGCCGCCGCCCGGCCAGACGTAGACCGGCGCGCCGCCGCAGGTCACGTTGACGAGCAGGTCCTTGATGGAGCGCGTCAGGCGCACCGGGTTGTCGGTGACGCCGGCGCGCAGGCTGCCGCCGGCGCCGGCGACATAGAGCACCGAGCAGAGGGACGGCTCGCAGTTCTCGCCGATGCGCTCGACGACGCGGCGCACGTCGGCAGGCATCTCGGCCGGGCGCGGCACCAGCGCGTCGTCGAGGACGAACCAGGCCGCGTCTTCGCCGGTCGTCGAGACCATCAGCAGGCGCAGGCCAGGCCGCGCCCCGCGCCCGCGTTCCCAACCTTCGACGATCGAGAGCGGATCGACGATGTCGGTGCCGCCCCAGCCGGCGCCTGGATGGGCAACCTGGAAGTAGCGGCCGGGCGTCGACTTGCGGCCGCGCAGGACGATGCCGGTCGGCGCCATGTCGAGGAACTTGCCGGCCTGGTGCTCCGATAGCACGCCGGTGATGTGGTCGTCGATGACGACGACCTCGTCGACATGGCCGGCCCATTGCGGCGCGAAGATGCCGATCGCCGCGGAGCCGCAGCCGACCCGCATGCGGCGCTCCTCGACGCCGTCGACGATCGGCGGCCGGTCGGCGCAGACCACGACCGAGGCGCCGCCCTCGATCTGCAGCTCGACCGGTTCGCGGTTGCCGAGCGCCATCATCATCTCGCAGACGACGCGCCCTTCCTTCTTGGAGCCACCGGTGAGATGGTGGACGCCGCCCAGAGCGAGGAACTGCGAGCCGTATTCGATCGTGCTCACATGCCCGACCGCCTCGCCGCGGT
>DAIMIM010000315.1:0-4276 GCA_036722755.1 Caldimonas sp.
GCGAAGCTGGCCGATCTGGCGCAGGACGTCGATCTGTCGCGCTACATCCTCTGAGATGTCGGCCCCCACGCTCACTGCGTTCGCTGCCCCCCGCGGGGTCGCTCAGCCGCCTTGGGAGCGGCCCGGCGCCGGCTGAGCTGGACCCGGCCGCTCGCTAGTCGATCCAGGCCGGCTCGCAGCGCACGTCGGTCTTGACCGAGTTGGCGAGATAGCAGGCGTCGTGCGCCTCGTGGTGCAAGGCCTCGACCTCGGCCCGGCTCGGCTTCGGGTCGCCCGAGAACTCGACCAGCGGGTGCAGCGTCACGACCGCCATGACGAGCTTGCCCTTGCCGTTCTTCTGCATCAGGCCGGTCGCCGCGTCGACATAGCGATCGGCGCAGAACCCGCGCGCCGCGGCGAGCGACAGAAACCACAGCATGTGGCAGCTCGACAGCGCCGAGACGAACGCTTCCTCGGGATCGACCGCAGCGGGGTCGGAATAGGGCAGCGGCACGACCGAGGGCGACGACGAGCCCGCAACCTCGGCGCCGCCGTCGAAGCGCAGCAGGTGGCGGCGGTCATAGCGATTGGCGACGTAGTCTTCGCGGCTGACCGCTCCGCGCGTCCAGATCGTTTCGGCGGTGTAGTGGGCCAAGCTCGGACCTCCCCGTTACCGCGACGCTGGCGGCAGCGCAGTCTAAAGCGCGAACCGCCTCGACTGCAGGTGCAGCAGCCCGTCGAAGATCAGCGTCTCGACCATCTCGACGGGCAGATCGGTCATCGGCGCGAGCTTGGACGACGCGCCGCCGCTCATGAAGAGCACCGGCGCGAGGCCGGTTCGCCGTTGCAGCTTGCGGTGCATGCGGTCGACCGCGCCGGCGATCGCATCGGCGCCGCCGCTCATCAGCGCGTCGCTGGTGTTGGTCGGGAAATCGACCGCCTCGCCGGTCGGCGCCTTCAGGCCCGCCGTTCCCATTTCGAGCGCGCGCAGCATCAGGCCGAAGCCAGGCAGGATCAGGCCGCCGAGAAAGCGGCCCTTGTCGTCGAGCGCGTCGACGGTGACCGCGGTGCCGACCATGATGACGAGTGCCGGCACAGGCGCGCCGCGCTCGAGAATGCGCTGGCGCGCGCCGATCAGCGCGACCCAGCGATCGGCGCCCAGCCGGGTCGGATGGTCGTAGCCGTTGATCACGCCGCACGCCGACGCCGTGCTGACGGCCCAGCGCGGCTCGACGTCCCAGATCTCGAGCTGCGCCTCGGTGCGGCGCCGGACGCCCTCGCCGGCGACGATGCTGCCGAGCATGCTCGACGGCGCAGGCAGGTGGCGCCAGGTGTCTTCGGCCAGATCGTCGATGGCCTCGAGAAAGGCGGCACCATGGCCGAGCAGCCCGGCGCCCGGCTTGGGCGCGCTGTACAGCGCCCACTTCAGGCGCGTGTTGCCGATGTCGATCGCGAGAAAGGCCATCGTCGAGGTCCGATCAGGTGAGCTTGCCCGCGCTCGGCTGCACGTCGCAGCCGCTGATGCGCCAGGTCTTGTCGGGCTGGCGATCGAGCCGGTAGATGGCGATCCAGAGCGCCCCGCTGTCATCGGTGAGCTGCACGCCCTGGACCAGTTGCCCATGGACCCATTCCGGGTTGAGAAAGATCACCGCGACCGGCCGGTAGACGACGGGATAACCGGCGCGGACCATCTCCATGAAGTGATCGGCCGTGCCGAACATGTCGCGGATCGCCGGCGCGGCATACGAGAACGCGCGCTTCGCGTCATCGGCGGCGAAGGCGGCGAGCTGCGCGTCGACCACCTTGCGCACTGCCATGGTGTCGTCGGCGGAAACGCGCTCGGCGTAGGACGGCGTCGCTGCGAGCAAGGCCAACGAGACGACGAGTGCGACGCTGGCGAAGGCACGGTGGATGCGATTCATGACGACTCCTCGGACGGCGGACGGCGACGACGGCCCGGCATCATGCAGCGTCTGCGACGCGGCCGTCCTGGCGCAAAGGACTGTAAAGCCTGCGCGGCCGCGTCATCGCGGCGCTGGCGGCGCCGGTTAAGCAGGGACGAGCGCGCGAGCCACGCTCACACACATTCCTGGAGATCCACCATGTCCGCGTTCAAGATCGTTGCCATTGCCGCGCTGTGCATGGCATCTCTCTCGGCCTGCATCGTCGCACCGTATCGACCCTACGGCTACGGCGCACCGGCAGGCGAGGTCGTCATTGCCAACATTCCGCCGCCGGCGCCGTACGCCGAAGTCGTGCCCGCGTTGCCCTACGCAGGCGCCCTCTGGATCGGCGGCTACTGGGGCTGGCGTGGCGGCCGTCACGAATGGGTCGGCGGCCGCTACGAAGCACCGCGGCCGGGCTACAACTGGCAGCCGCACCGCTGGGTCCAGCACGACAACCGCTGGCACCTCGAAGGCGGCGGCTGGGTCAAGCGCTGACGCGTCGCCACGCGCCGACTCGCGCCAGACGAGGCCGCTACACTTCGAATTGACGTCTACGTCAATCGGCAGGACGGCCGTTTCCTGCCGCACATCGAAGCTGCAGCGGAGACACCTTGGCGAAGCGGAAAGTCAGCGCGAGTCTTCCCGACTACCGGTTCGCGGCCGCGCCCACGTCGCTCCAGCCGGGTGCGAGCCCGAAGTCGGCCGCGCCCACGGTCACCTTCGACCTGAGCCGGTTCGATCCCGGCGCACGCCCTTTTTCCAGCGGCGACAAGGCGACCGACAAGGCCCGTGTCGCCGAGCTCGCGGTCGAGCTCGACAAGCTGCAGGATCTGTTCTACGCCGATCGCCGCTTCAAGCTGCTGGTCGTCCTGCAGGGCACCGACACGAGCGGCAAGGACGGCACGATCCGCGACGTCTTCGGTGAGATGAGCGCCCTCGGCGTTCGCACCGCCGCCTGGAAGGCGCCCTCCGACGACGAGCTGGCGCACGACTATCTCTGGCGCATCCACGAGAAGGTGCCGGCCAATGGCGAGGTCGTGATCTTCAATCGCAGCCACTACGAGGACGTGCTCGTTCCGGTCGTCCAGGGCCGGATCACGAAGGAGCAACGGGCGCAGCGCTTCGCGCAAATCAACGACTTCGAGCGCCTGCTGACCGAGACCGGCACCACGGTGCTGAAGTTCTTCCTCAACATCTCGAAGGACGTGCAGCGCGAGCGGCTGCAGGAACGCCTCGACGATCCGAGCAAGCACTGGAAGTTTCAGGTCGGCGATCTCGCGGCGCGCAAATCCTGGGATGCCTACCAGGCAGCCTACGGCGCGGCCATCGCGGCGACCGGAACGCCGTGGGCGCCCTGGATGGTCGTGCCGGCCGACTCGAAGACGCAGCGCAATCTCATGGTCGCCATGGCCGTGAAGGAAGCGCTGTTGCGCCTCAAGCTGCGCTACCCGCCGGGCGACCCGTCGCTTTCGAAGATCAAGGTGACATGAAGCCATGACAGAGCTTTCCTCCGACTACAAGGCGCTGGCCAGCTACCGGCCGGCGAACAAGGTGCGCTTCGTCACCGCCGCCAGCTTGTTCGACGGCCACGACGCGGCCATCAACATCATGCGGCGCATCCTGCAGGGCATGGGCGCCGAGGTCGTGCACCTCGGCCACAACCGCTCCGTCGACGAGGTCGTCACCGCCGCTTTGCAGGAGGACGTGCAAGGTATCGCCATCAGCTCGTACCAGGGCGGGCACGTCGAATACTTCAAGTACATGGTCGACCTACTCAAGGAGCGTGGCGGGGCGAACGTGCGCGTCTTCGGCGGCGGCGGCGGCGTGATCGTGGCGAGCGAGATCGCCGAGCTGCAAAGCTACGGCATCGAGCGGATCTACAGCCCGCAGGACGGGCAGCGCATGGGCCTGGCCGGCATGATCGGCGAGATGATGATGCGCTGCGACGTCGACCTCTCGGCACTTGCGCCGACGGCGCTCGCCACGGTTCGCGGTCGCGACGACAAGGCGCGGCGCGCGCTGGCCCGGCTCATCACCGCGCTGGAAAACGGCACGGCGGCCGACTCCCTGCGCGCCGAGCTGCGCGATGCCGCGCAATCCGTCCGAACGCCTGTCATCGGCATCACCGGCACGGGCGGCGCCGGCAAGTCGAGCCTCACCGACGAGCTGATCCGGCGCCTGCGCCTCGACCAGCGCGACGCCCTTCACGTCGCCGTCATCTCGATCGATCCGTCGCGCAGGAAGAGCGGCGGTGCCCTCCTCGGCGACCGCATCCGCATGAACGCGATCGGCCCGTGGGACGACGGGCCACGCGTCTTCATGCGCTCGCTGGCGACGCGCGACTTCGGCTC
>DAIMIM010000316.1:0-4274 GCA_036722755.1 Caldimonas sp.
CCGGGCGTTTTCGAGCCCTTGCGCGGTCGGATTGCGGCTGCCGACGATGGCGAGCGACGCGGCCGCCAGCAAATCGACGCGGCCACGAACGTAGAGCATGAGTGGCGGATCGGCGGTGTTGAGCAGTGCGTCGGGAAAGCGCGGATCGCCGAGCACGAGGACATCGCGCGCCTCGCCTTCGGCGGCGTCGAGCCAGGCACAGGCAGCGCCAAGGCGTTCGCTGAAATGCTCGGGCTCCGCGCCGAGCGCCGCGGCGACTGCACTGCCGACGATGCCGTTCAGCGCAACGCGGGATGCGCCGAGAACGGCGTCGGGCGAGCCGAACCGGGTGAGCAGTTGCCGCGCCAGCTCGCGTCCGAGCCCGGGCGTCTCGACGAGACGAAACCAGGCGCCGAATTCGTCGCGCTGGATCATCGGACGAACGCCGCGAGCACGCGGCGCCGGCGTCTCAGCCGGCGCCGGGCCGTTCCCAAGCCGGCTGAGCGCCCCCTCGGGGGGCAGCGAACGCAGTGAGCGTGGGGGCCGTCATCTCAGGGCTGGGTGAAGCGGTCGCCCGGCGAGACGGGCTCTTTCACCGACAGGATCAGCGCGTACGACATGCGATCGAAGACGCGGAACACGAACAGGATGCCGTGCCGCTCGTCGGGGAGCTTGATCTTGGTCCGGTGGCTGTCGGTGGGGTCGGTGATGACCTTGCCGTCGTGATAGAGCGCAAGCACATGGCCGCGTTCGATGCCGTCGTTGGCTCCCTTGTTGAGCGCGACGATCTGGTTCTGGCCCGCGGTGATCGCATCGCCGTAGATCGAGACGATCTGGCCGGCGATCGGGCCGGCCGGCGGATGCGGCGCGTAGTTCGTGTACTCGCGGACCGGCACCGGCGCCAGGCGGTCGCCGACACCGGCTTCCTGGCGGATGCTCGTCACCGTGAACGTGGCGGGAATGATCTCGGCCTTGCCGTCGGCGCCGGTGCGCGTTTCGCCCTGCACCGTGTACTCGGAGGCCCCGACGTAGGTCGCCTCGTAGCCGAGGATCTCGTGCGTCGTCGGGTCGGTCAGCGGCCGCGGCTCACGGAAGATCCGGAACTCGCGCTCCTTGCCGATCTCGCCGCGCACATAGGCCGTGTCGCCGCGCGACAGAAGGACGCGGCCTTCCTGGGCCGCGACGATGCGCGGCGCATCGGCGAGCTGGTTCTTCTCGAAGATCACCGCTTCGTTGAGAAACGGCTCGATCAGGTTGAACGGGATCGACGAAATGCCTTCGAGCGCGATGTCGCGTGAACGCACCCGCGGCTCCATGCGCCCATCGACGGCACCGACCTGCTCGCCCAGGCGCAGGCGCGCCCGGCCGTTCGACTTGTCGAGGAACAGCACCTGGCCCGGAAAGATCAGGTGCGGGTTGCGCACCTGGTCGACGTTCAGACCCCAGAGCTCCGGCCAGCGCCAGGGGCTGCGCAGGTACATCTTCGAGATGTCCCAGAGCGTGTCGCGCCGCTTGACGGTGTAGACGTCGGGCGCATCGGGAAGGATCTCGCTCAGCGGCACGCCGAGTTCGGCGGCACGCTTCGCCGTGGCGCGCTGTTCGGGAGTGATCGGATAATTCGGGGCCGCCGCTGCGGTGCCTGCTGCCCACAGCATTCCCAGGCCCAGCGCGAAGGCAAGGGCAGCTCGGGCGCGGGGGGCAAGCGGTGCGGATCGTTGTCGACGGCTCATGAAGGCGGGTCTCGTTGCGCGCCAGCGAAAATCGCTTGCGGTGTTCTGGCATCTCGGTCGCCCGGAAGCGTCGCTGGCGCCCCGAGGTTACTTCGCCCGGTCTCGCCGCAGCCGCGGCGGTTCGGCGAAAATCCTCACTCTGTCTCGCAGATTCTGCCCATAAACCCTTGATATCGCAACGAAAGTCACCCTCTGGAGACGGCGTGCGTGAGACCTTTCACACCGCGTTACGTTGCGCGTCGTCCACATCGGGCGGCGCTTGAATCGATTCGTCACAAATGGCCCGTCTCGACATCCTCCGCTACCCCGATCCTCGCCTGCACACGGTCGCCAAGCCGGTCGCGCAGGTCGACGACCGAATTCGCCGCTTGATCGACGACATGACCGAGACGATGTACGGGGCCGACGGCGTCGGCTTGGCCGCGACCCAGGTCGATGTGCACGAGCGCGTCATCGTCATCGACATCTCCGATGCCCACGACACCCCGATCGTGCTCGTCAATCCGGAGCTCGTCGAGACGAGCGAGGAGATGCTGGTGGGCGACGAGGGGTGCCTCTCGGTCCCCGACATCTACGACAAGGTGGCGCGTCACGCCAGCGTGCGGGTCCGCGCCGCCGACCGGTCAGGCGAGAGTCGCGAGTTCGATGCCGAGGGCCTGCTGTCGGTCGCGGTCCAGCATGAGATGGATCATTTGCTCGGCAAGGTGTTCGTCGAGTACCTGAGCCCGCTGAAGCGGTCGCGCATCCGCACCCGCATGCTCAAGATGACGCGCGAAGACGCACGCGGCTGAGCCGATGCGACTGGCCTTCGCCGGCACCCCGGAATTCGCCGGCGTCGCGCTCGAGCGTCTGCACCGGTCGGGCCACGAGATCGCGCTGGTCCTGACCCAGCCCGACCGTCCGTCCGGCCGCGGCATGAAGACGGTCGCGTCGCCGGTCAAGGCCCTGGCCGAAGGCATGTCGATTCCGGTCGCGCAACCGCGTGGCTTGCGTCTCGACGGCCGCTTTGCCGACGATGCGGCAATGGCCCGCGATCGTCTGCTGCAAGCCGCCGTCGACGTGGTCGTCGTCGCAGCGTATGGCCTGATCCTGCCGCCCTGGCTGCTCGAGTTGCCCGCGCACGGCTGCATCAACATCCATGCGTCGCTGTTGCCGCGCTGGCGCGGCGCCGCGCCGATCCAGCGCGCGATCGAGGCGGGCGATGCCGAGAGCGGCGTCACCATCATGCAGATGGACAGCGGGCTCGACACCGGCGACATCCTGCTCGTCGAACGGGCGCCGATCGGCGCGGACGAGACGAGCGCGACCTTGCTGGCGCGGCTGGCCCGGCTCGGCGGCGAGCTCATCGTGGAGGCGCTGGCCGATGCGGCCGGCGGGCGGCTGGCGCCTCGCCGACAGCCGGACGACGGCGTGACCTACGCGGCGAAGATCGCCAAGGCGGAGGCGGCGATCGACTGGCGCGAGCCTGCGCCGGCGATCGAGCGACGGCTGCGCGCCTTCGACCCGTTTCCCGGCGCGCGCAGCAAGCTGGGTGGCGAGCTCGTCACCTGCTGGCGCGGCCAGGCCAGCGCCGAGACGCGCGGCATGCCCGGAGAGATCGTCGGCGTCGAGGGCGGCGCACTGCGCGTCGCCTGCGGCAGCGGTGTCCTCGCCTTGACGGAGCTGCAGCGGCCCGGCGGCAAGCGTCTGAGCGCGGCCGATTTTCTGCGCGGGCGGCCGCTTCGCGCCGGCGACCGTTTCGACCTGCCGACACCCGAGGACGCGCCGCAGGCCTGACGCGCTCAAGTTGCCAGCCGCGGCACCGATATCGTGAGCGAACCCCCTCTGGTCCGCCATGCGCCGCTTGATCTCACCCGTCGTCGCCCTGCTTCTCGTCGCCTCGGCCTCGCTCGCCGGCTGCGACATGCTCGGCATCGATTCGCCCGAGAAGATCGCGGCCGCACGTGACGCCGACGGCAAGGCGATCGGCGGCGCCTGCCGCCATGCCGGCCGGGCGATCGAAGACTGCTTTGCGATCTACAAGAAGTCCGACCGCGCCGCGATCTTCGCCGGTTGGCGCGACATGAACGACTACATGCGCGAGAACAAGATCGAGCCGGTGCAGCCGCAGCTCGCGGCCGAGGTCAAGGGCGGCACCGAGTCGCGCTGAGGCGCGCGAGGAAGCGCCGCGGCCAAGCGGTCGCCTGTTGCGGGCCGCTTCATCCCTTCACCTCGAATTCGCCGACCAGTACCCGCTCGCCGCGCTCGCTTCTGACCTGCATCGTGGTGCGCCGTTCCTGTTCGTCGGCCGTGCCGAAACGGCTCGACAGCGACAGCATCAGGCCGGTGCTCGACGTCAGCACTTGCTGGCGGTGGCCGAAGAAGTTGGCCTCGATGCGGTACTTGCCGGGCTTGGCGTTGCGCAGCGAGAACTCCTCGGGGCCGTAGCCACCGGTCGCGTCGTGGCTGATCGTGCCGCCCTGGTAGGACAGGTTGTGCCCGTAGTAGACCTCTTCGCCGTTCGGGTCGATGACGTGCAGGTCGACGTCGGTCGCGTCGGCATCCCACGCCAGCACCACGCGCACG
>DAIMIM010000317.1:0-4256 GCA_036722755.1 Caldimonas sp.
TCGACCTCTCGCGCGTTCTCGCCGGGCCCTGGTGCACGCAGGTCCTCGGCGATCTCCGTGCCGGCGTGGTCAAGGTTGAGCGGCCGGCGAGCCACGACCATCCCGGCGGCGACGACACGCGCGGCTGGGGCCCGCCGTTTCTCAAGGACAGGGACGGCAGCGACACGGCAGAGGCAGCCTACTACCTCGGGACCAACCGCAACAAGCGCTCGATCACGGTCGACATCGCCTCGAAGGAAGGCGCGGCGCTGATCCGCACCATGGCGCGGCAATGCGACGTGCTGATCGAGAACTTCAAGGTCGGCGACATGGCGCGCCATGGCCTCGACGCCATCAGCCTTCTCGCCGCCAACCCGCGCCTGGTCTATTGCTCGATCACCGGTTTCGGCCAGACCGGGCCGTACCGAGAGCGCGCCGGCTACGACTACGCGGTGCAAGGCATGGGCGGGCTGATGAGCGTGACCGGCCCGTCGCGCGCCGAGATCGCCGACTCGACGCCGGGCGGTGGCCCGCAGAAGGTCGGCGTCGCGGTGGCCGATCTGTTCACCGGCATGTACGCGGCCACGGCCATCCTCGCCGCGCTGCGCCACCGCGACGCCACCGGCGAAGGCCAGGCGATCGACATGGCGCTCCTCGATACGCAGGTCGCGATGCTCGCCAACCTAGGCGCCGGCTATCTCATGACCGGTGTCGCCCCGCAACGTGCCGGCAACGCGCACCAGAACATCGTTCCGTACCAGGTGTTCGAGGTGGCCGACGGACACCTGATCCTCGCGGTCGGCAACGACGGGCAGTTCGCCCGTTTCTGCACCGTGGCCGGTTGCCCGGAGCTGGCAGCCGACCTGCGCTTCGCCCGAAACGCCGACCGCGTGCGCCACCGGACGACGCTGGTGCCGCTGCTGGCGGCCGGGCTGAAGCAGCGAACGCGCGCCGATTGGCTCGCGGCCCTCGAGATCGCCAAGGTGCCCTGCGGGCCGATCAACGACCTGGCCGAGGTCTTCGCCGACCCGCAGGTTCGCTCGCGCGCCATGACTGCCGAGCTCCAGCACCCTCTGGCCGGAGCGGTGCGGGTCGTCGCCAGCCCGATGAAGCTCTCGAAGACGCCCGTGCGCTACCGCAATGCGCCGCCGCTGCTCGGCGCCGATACCGATGCGGTCCTTGCCGAATTCGGCCTCGACCCGGCGGCGATCGTCGCGCTGCGCCAGTCCGGCGCGATCTGAGCGGCGCGTTCCGTTCGGCGCACCGTCGGGAATCGGCGACCTTGAGGCCCGAATCAGTGAACAAGTTGTCACTCCGGGCGACTTTTTGTGACCGCTCGTCGGCTCGGCTCGCCGGCTACTGGCGCCGGCTGTTGCGGGCCACGACACTCTGCGTCAATCGACGAGCCCACGATCCGCCGGCAGGCCCCTGCCTGCGAACCTCTGAACGACCCTGTGAAGAACGCATTTTCGACCGCATCCATGTCTGAAGGCACTCGATCCGCCGCCGCCCGAAACCAAGCCGCGAATGCCGAAACGCATGACGACGAGCGGTGGCACGAACTCGTCTCCCAGGTTGGCGCCGAAATCGCGGCGCCGCTCACGGCGGCGCTCGAACGCATCCACGTGCTGACGGCGACCGGCAAGATCGATCGCGCCGGCTTGCGCGCGTTGCGCGACGAGGTCGAGCAGGCACGCCAGGTCGGCATGATCGGCCAGCAACTGACCCGCTTCGCATCGGGGCGCGTGCGCCAGTCGCACGAAGTTCTGCAGCTCGAGGAAGTGCTGAAGAGCGTGCTGGCCTTGCGCACCCGCGAGACGCAGGCGCGCGGCATCGCCCTGAAGCCGCACCTCAAGTCGGCGCGCGTCATCGTCGACGGCTCGCTGCTCTTCAGCCTGCTCAACGCAACGCTCGACTGGGCGCTTGCCAACGCGCACGCGCACATCGATTTCACGATCGACTTCAAGACCTGGCCGGTACACGCGCGGCTGACTTGCCGCTTCGCCCACCGCCCCGTCGATCAGCCCGACGAGAGCGTCACCGCGGCGGTCATGCCGAGGCTCGATTCGGTGACCTGGCGGCTGATCGAGCAGACGGCTTGGACGATGGGGCTTGTCATCGACCGCAAAGACACGGCCGGCATCACCACGCTGGCCCTCGAATTCCCGAAGACGGCAGGCGACGAAATGGAAGGCCTCTCGGCCACCGAAGTCGACGATGTCTCGAGCCAATCGGGCAACTCGAAAGCGCTCGCCGGCAGCCACATTCTCGTCGTGGCCTCGCGCCGCGAGGTGCGCGTGCTCATTCGCGACGCACTGTGCAACATGAGCATGCTGGTCGACTTCGTCGGCTCGATCGAGGAGGCCGTCAGCTTCTGCAAGGACGGGCTGCCGCACGCCATCATCGTCGACTCGATCCAGCGCGGCGAGCGGTTCGGCGCCTTCCGCGACGAAATCGTGCTCGAGGTGCCGGACTTCGTCTTCATCGAGATCCTGGAGCAGGGCTCGACGTTCGAGATGTCGGGCACCAACGGCGCGACCATGGCGCGGATCGGCCGCGATGTCGTCGCCAGCTCGCTGCCGGCTGCCTTGATGTTCGAGCTGTCGCGCGGCCTGTGAGCGCGGCCGGTCAGCGGCCGAACACGCGCGCGAGCAAGGCGCTGCCGGTGCCGACCGGGTCGCGGCGAATCTTTTTTTCTTCCTCGCCGATCATCGCGAAGAGACGGTCGAGCGCCTTGCCGGTGACGTAGTGGTCCTGGCGGCTTCCTTGAGATAGCCGGGCAACTCGATCCGGACCTTCGGATTGCCGAGAAAGCCGTCCGGGCGACCGAGCAGTCCGACGGCCGCCTTCGCGCGTCGCTCGAGAGCGGCGCGGATTCCAGATGCTGCATCGGCCTCGCTGCTCACGGCGGCGTTCGAGGCGCGCACCAGTCCGAGCCCGCCGGCAGCCGCCAGCGCGATACACAGTTGTCGACGTTTCACATCAGCCCTTTCGGCGCCGACGGCAAGCGGCCCGTTGCGACGCATCGTGCAGCTCGCATGCGCCGAAAGCCGGCGGCTCGCGCTCACCGCCGGTGCCAGTAGCCCCATGCAAACCAGAGCACGACGGCGACGAGCACGGCGCGAACCGGATTCGTTCCGCCCGTGAACAGTGACGACCACGGCGAGTCCTCGCCGAGTCTGGTCGTGTCGCGGCGAGCATCCTGTTCCATAGCCGCCGCCCATTCGCGACGCCTCGGCGCGTCGGCCTCGATCGCATCGAGGCGGCGCTTGACGACCTCCGGCGGCGGGTGTGCGGCATTGGCGCGCAGTACCGGCGCGAGCGTCTGGACGGCCGCGTAGGCTTCGCGCAGGCTGGGAATCGCCAAGGTCGCTCCGCACTGGGCGCAGCTCATCGCGTCACCCGGTGGCAGCGCTGCGCCGCAGGCGGCGCACTGCATGGCTTCCTGTCTCGCCTGCATGCCCTGAAGCGCGTGCGCGCCGATCATGTCTTCCGGGTCGAGGGCGTGGGCGAGGCGAGCGACGTCGAGAAGGCTCGGCACGGAGTGGCAGAACGGGCAACGCCCGTCGTCGCGACCGACCGAGCCGCCGCAGTTCACGCAGTCGATGCGGCCCTTGCTTTGGAGCAGCTTGGCGCGGTCGATGCGCGACATCGGCCGCAGCAAGCCCTTTTCCTCGAGGAACTCGGCGAACGACTGATAGGCGCCGTCGCGGCGCAGGCATTGCAGCTGCACCGAGCGGCCCCAGCGCGACTGGTTGTGCACGAGCTCCAGCCGGCCGGCGCAGCGCGGGCATGTCGCGGTCGGCCGCAGTGGCTCGAACGGCAGGTCGTAGGCCTTCGCCATGTCGCCGATCAGGTCGAGCATGCCCGGGCCGCTGAGGCGCGCCGTCTCGGTGCCGTCGAACCAGACGAGGTCGCAGCTCTCGCAGATGTCGAGATCGACGACGGCGCCGTAGTGCCCGGCGAGCGAGACCCGTCGCATCGTCGCGCGGCAGTTGCCGCAGGGCAGCGCCGGCGCCGGACCTGTCGCGGCGAGGCCCGGCGTCATGCGCCGTCAGCCGAGCGCGGCGACACCCGCCGCATGCGCTTGCTGGTCGGCGTGGTAGCTCGAACGCACCAGCGCACCGACTGCGGCATGCGTGAAGCCCATCGCCCGCGCTTCACGCTCGAACATGCGAAACGTATCGGGATGGACATAGCGCCGCACCGGCAAGTGGTGGCCGCTCGGCGCCAGGTACTGGCCGATCGTCAGCATGTCGATGCCGTGGGCGCGCATG
>DAIMIM010000318.1:0-4248 GCA_036722755.1 Caldimonas sp.
TCCCGCGCTACCTGTGGACGCTGCCGATGTTCCACTGCAACGGCTGGTGCTTCCCCTGGACGGTGGCGATGCTCGGCGGCACGCACGTCTGTCTGCGCAGGATCGACGCCAAGGCGATCCTCGACGCGATCCGCACCGAGCGGGTCGATCACTACTGCGCCGCTCCGATCGTGCACAACCTGCTGATCGCCGCGCCTGAAGCGCTGCGTGCCGGCATCGACCAGAAGGTGAGGGCGATGGTTGCCGGCGCGGCGCCGCCTGCGTCGATGATCGAAGGCATGGCCAGGATCGGCTTCGACATCACGCACGTCTACGGCCTTACCGAGGTCTACGGCCCGGCGTCGGTGGCCGTCAAGCGCTCGGCCTGGGCCGATGCGTCGCTGTCGGAGCAGACGCGGCTGAACGGCCGCCAGGGGGTTCGCTACGCGCTCGAGGAGGCCATGACCGTGATGGACCCGACGACGATGCGCGAAGTGCCGGCCGACGCCGAGACCATGGGCGAGATCATGTTTCGCGGCAACATCGTCATGAGCGGCTATCTGAAGAACGCGACGGCGACCGAAGAGGCGTTTGCCGGTGGCTGGTTCCACACCGGCGATCTGGCCGTGCTCGAGCCCGATCGCTACGTGAAGATCAAGGACCGCAGCAAGGACGTCATCATCTCCGGTGGCGAAAACATCAGCTCGCTCGAAGTCGAGGACGCGCTGTATCGCCATCCCGCCGTGCTGGCCTGCGCCGTGGTGGCACGGCCCGACCCGAAGTGGGGCGAGACACCGCTCGCCTTCGTCGAGTTGCGCGAGGGCTCGAGTGTCGACGCCGCCGAGCTCGTCGCCCATTGCCGGTCGCTGCTGGCCGCCTACAAGGTGCCACGCGAGATCCGCTTCGAGGCGATCCCGAAAACCTCGACTGGCAAGATCCAGAAATTCCAGCTGCGCGAGCGGGCGAACGCGGCGATCCCGAAGAACTAGGAGACAGGCATGGCCCAGGATTCAGTTGCTCTTGCGACGCCGTTGGTTCTGCGCGAACGCGACGTTCGCGGCGTCGTCACGCTGACGCTGAACCGGCCGGCGTCCTTCAATGCCCTCAGCGCGGCGATGCTCGACGCGCTCCAGGCCGAGCTCGATGCCGTCGCCGCCGATGCGACCGCGCGGGTCGTGGTGATTGCCGCATCGGGCAAGGCCTTTTCCGCCGGCCACGACCTGAAGGAGATGCGGGCCGAGCCGTCGCAGCCCTACTACGAGGCGCTCTTCGCGCAGTGCGCGCGCATGATGATGACGATCCAGCAGCTGCCGGTTCCCGTCGTCGCCAAGGTGCAGGGCATCGCCACGGCGGCGGGCTGCCAGCTCGTCGCCGCCTGCGATCTCGCGGTCGCGGCAAGCGATGCGCGCTTCGCGGTGAGCGGCATCAATGTCGGCCTGTTCTGCTCGTCGCCAAGCGTGCCGCTGTCGCGCAACGTGCTGCGCAAGCACGCCTTCGAGATGCTCGTCACCGGAGACTTCATCCCGGCCGACGAGGCAAAGGCCAAGGGCCTGATCAATCGCGTCGCCGCGCCGGAGATGCTCGACGCTGCCGTCGAATCGCTGCTTGCCTCGATTGTCGCCAAGCCGCGCGTTGCAATCGAGATGGGCAAGCGGCTTTTCTATCGCCAGCTCGAGCGCGGCGTCGAAGCCGCCTACCAGGACGCCGGCCACACCATGGCCAGCAACATGATGGACGACGCGGCGCTCGAGGGCGTGCAGGCCTTCATCGACAAGCGCAAGCCCAGCTGGGCTGGCTAGACGCTGCGACGTCTCGCGCCGACAAATCCGGTTACGCGTGACACCGTGATCGATGCCACGGTGGCGGCGACGCGAGCGCCGCACGGTCGCTCAAGGCCACCCGCCGAAAGGCCGATCTCCTAGGCTGCAAGCGCAGCGTGCCGGCGCCCGCCACGTTTGCGGCGCGGTCCATCGTGGACCGCGCGGACGGGTCGCCCTGGGAGTTTTCATGAAGAAGCATCCGAGTCTCGTCATCGGCGCCTTCCTGCTGGCCGTGCACGCGTCGGCCGGGGCCGCAGGCTCGGCCTACTTCACCGAGCCCGTCTTGCCGTCGCTGCAGAAAGTGTCGGCCGCGCTCGACGCGCGCGCCTACCGGCTCGATGCCGCGCGATACGTCTATGAAGCCTATGCGGCACGCATCTTCAAGGGCCGCCTGCCGCCGCTGATTCACGCGATCGTGGTTGTCGAGACGACGGTCGACGCGGCCGGCCGCACCAAGGACGTCCGTGTCGTGCGTGGCCCGTCGCACGCGCCCGATGTCACCCAGGCCGTGGTCGAGATGATCCGCCGCGTCAGCCCGTTGCCGGCGCCCTCGAACGCGGTCGGCTTCAAGTTCACCGAGATCTGGCTCGTCACCAAGGACGGGCGCTTCCAGCTCGATGCGCTGACCGAAGGACAGGACTGACGACCCTCGTGCGACCGAATGCGGTGTTCATGTCGGTGGCACCGGGGAAAGCAGCGGCCGGCCGCTGAAATGCGCCTGCAGGTTGCCGAACGCGAGATCCTTCATCGCCCGGCGCGTTTGCCAGGTGGCGCTGCCGATGTGCGGCGTGACGACGACGTTGTCGAGCCCGAGCAGAGCCGCCGGAACATTCGGCTCGCTTTCGAACACGTCGAGGCCCGCGCCGGCGATCGTGCCGCTGAGGAGAGCCTCGACCAGCGCGGCTTCGTCGACCACCGACCCTCGCGCGACATTGACGAGATAGCCCTCCTTGCCCAGTGCGCGCAGCACGTCGGCATCGATGAGCTTGCGCGTGCCGGCGCCGCCGGGTGTGATGACGACGAGGAAGTCGACGTTCGCCGCGAGCGCCCGGGGGCTCGGGAAGTAGGCGTAGCCGGAGTCGACCTTCTCGCTGCGCGCGGTGTAGGCGATCTGCATGTCGAAAGCGGCGGCGCGCCTGGCGATCGCCTTGCCGATGCGGCCGAGGCCGACGATTCCGAGCCGTGTGCCGCTCACCTTGCGCGCCAGCGGCATCGGCCCGGCCGCCCACTTTCCTTCGCGGACGAACCGGTCCGCCTGCGGGATGCGCCGTGCGACCGACAGCACGAGCGCCATCGCAAGGTCGGCGACGTCGTCGTTGAGAACCTCGGGCGTGTTGGTGACGGCGATGCCGCGCTCGCGCGCCGCGGCAACGTCGATCCCGTCGTAGCCGACGCCGAACACCGAGATGATTTCCAGCGCGGGCAGCTGCGCGATGAGCTCGCGCGGCACCTTCGATTCGCCGCTCGCGGCGATGGCGCGGATGCGGGGCGCGATGGCGACAAGCGCCGCCGGATCGGTCTGGTGCAGGCGATCGTGGACGCGGAATGCGCCGTGGAGCGATTCCATCATCGGCGGCCAGAGGCGAGCCGTGACGAGGATGTCGACGGGGTCGTCTGCGGAAGAGCTTGGTGCGGGCATCGTGTCGTCCTTCGGGTCAATGCACGGAAATGAAGTGGTCGTCCCGAAGGCGCTCGTCGATCCGGCCGGCATCGAAGAAGCGGATCTCGAGGCTGGTCCGGTCGGCGCGCATCGCCGGCGTGACGTGGGTACGGTGCAGCACGCCGCCATCGAACACCAGCGCGTCGCCGGCTTGCATCGTCGGCCGCCAGAAGTCGGCGGCGGCGTGGCGCTGCCGGATGGCGCTCTCCGTGATCTCGTCGAGCCCGAGCAGCCGACCGCCGTCGTGCACCACGAGCTCGAGCCCCGGGGCATCGTCGCCGCAGGCCGTGAGCGCGATCCAGGAGGTGGTCATGGCCAGTGGCATGTCGACCCGGGGCGAGCCGGCGGCAGCAAGGAAGTCGAAGCACAGCGCGCCGTCTTGATGCCAGGCGTGTGGCGCGTGCGTCGGCGGCGCCCGGTCGGGCGCGTATTGGCGGCGCACCCAGCATCGTTCGATGGCGACGACCGGCTGCCCGCCGAGGCCCGCGCGGCAAGAAGGGCCGGCATGGCATTGGAGAAGCGTGCCTGCAATGGCAGCGAGGTCGAGCCCCGGCACGGCCGACACTTGCAGCGACGAGCTGTACCGATCGAACCCGGCGCCCTCGCGCCGAAGCCACGCCGGATGCGCATCGATCGCTGCGAGCCACGCACGGGCGGTCGGTGCGTCGACCGCGCTGCGCACCAGTGCTGCGGCCATCACATGCCGACGTAATTGGGGCCGCCGCCGCCTTCCGGTGTGACCCAGACGATGTTCTGCGTCGGGTCCTTGATGTCGCAGGTCTTGCAGTG